>CAXTCH010000091.1:1807-10139 GCA_964241945.1 uncultured Mucilaginibacter sp. | reverse complement strand
GATTTTGTATTGATAGCTATCTCAGCCACTTTTTTACCGGCCAGACCCTGCGCCTTCAAAAATGCATAGGCCATTACCATATGCCCGTCATTGGTGGGATGAATACGGTCGGTGCCCTGCAAGGTAAACAAGGAATCCTTTTGCTGTTGCCGGCGATTGACCTCCAGCAGCGGGCGGTTGAAATCGACAAAGTCCCAATGATTTTTTTGGGCGGCCTGTTGCTGAAAAGCAATTACTTTTAATATCGCCTCATTTTTGCCGGTTAACGGGCGGTTTTTTATTTTTGAAGTTTCATCATAAGGTGATGTCCCGATCATGATTTTTCTTACTTCCGGGTGTGCCAGCAATTGCTTCTCTATTTGCTGAAAGCTCTGGTAAGACGTATTGATATTTTTCGTATAAACCGAGTCGGCCTTGCTGCCGGTTAAAAACTGATAACCGGTATCATTCATTCCAAAAGTTAAAGTCATTACCGTTGGATGATGACTGAAGGCGTCGTCTTCCAGCCGCTCACTGATTTGGCGCGCCACATCGCCGCCGATACCGGCATTAAACATTTGTAACCGCATGGCAGGAAAACGCGTCATGTAATACAGCCAGATGTAGGAATGATAATGCCCGCCATCAGTAATACTGTTGCCTACAAACACCACCCGGTCGCCGGCTTTAAACGGCGCAGTAGTTTGTGCATAACTTTTGGCAGCCCATATCATCACGAATGCCGTTAGGACGACTTTTTTATACTTTAAGTACATATCAGCAGGGAAGATTATCGGGTAGATTTAATTTTTTTAAGGCATTGTTGGATAGCTGCCTCTGCCAATGGCTCCATTATCTTGTAGCCGGCCAAATTAGGGTGCACCACTTTATCCACCGCGAGTTCAGTTTTAATCCCTTGTTCCTGATTGACCATTGCCGGATAGTAATTGATAAAGCCCAAATGATTTTGAACCGCATACTGACTGAGCATTTCATTCAATGCCTTAATTTTTGGCCGGGGATCAATGCCCGGATGCCAGGGAAAGCTGGATGCCGGCAACACGGAGGACAAGATGACCTGTATATGATTGGCCTTAGCCAGTTCGGCCATGGAAACGATATTACCAAATACATCAGTAAGCTTTGAGGGACCTGTATTTTCGGCAATATCATTGATGCCTGCCAGGATAACCACCACCGACGGTTTCAAATTAATGACATCCTCGCGAAAGCGAACCAGCATTTGTGGTGTGGTTTGCCCGCCGATGCCCCGGTTGATATAGCCGTGCATCTTAAAATAACCGGGATCGGTATTGATCCAGCCTTCGGTGATGGAGTTACCTATAAACACCACCCTGTTCTCGCCGGGTTGGGGAGCCGGTAGTTTGGCGTTATCCTCCTCATAGCGTTTAATCCAGGCCCAGTCGTGATGAATGCGGTCCTCAATCATCTTCTGAAAATTGGCCCAGGCTTCCGCCTGTTGCTGCTCTTTGGTTTTTACCGAATCGGCAGACGGTTTGCTATTTGCGGTGGTTATCTGCCCCTGAGCAGTAACCGAATACATCACAGCAAAAAGACATAGCAGTAGTACAATTTTCCGCATAAATGATAAATAATTTATGTTGTATGATTAAGATTCCGGGCTTTGGCACTGTAAATACAAAACCGCGTGTGTAATTGGTATGCAGCAAATATGAAAATTTGAGAACAATAAATAAAACGATTTAGCAATTTTTTTACAAAATGTATTTATACCATATCTCACTACTGCCTTTGCACAGAAATATATAAATTTATACTTTCATAAATCGTTTTAGCAAAACTATCTATATCTTGCGGGCCCGTACCAATTATATCATTTATCATTCCCTACCGTGCGTTGTATTTATGAAGCGACTTATCCGATTATTGTCTGTTTGTTCCTCTTTTGTTGCAGTCACTTTAGCTGCACAAGCCCAAAATTTACCGATCCGCTTATCCTGGAAATTATATCCGCAAAATTCAGTTCATGCTACTCCTGCTGAATTATCGACCCCCGGTTTCAGCGTACCTGATGGCGTTCCAGCTATTGTGCCCGGTACGGTATTTCATGCGTATGTGGCTGCGGGTAAAGAACCCAACCCCGATTATGCAGAAAACATTTATCAGGTAAATAAAAGTAAATACAATCAGCCATACTGGTACCGCACTGAATTTGCAGCAACCGGTTTAGTTCATGGAAAAAGGCTATGGCTTAAATTTAACGGCATCAATAAAACTGCCGAAATTTATTTTAACGGTCACCATTTAGGCACCTTAAGAGGTTTGATGGAACGGGGCATTTATGATGTTACCAATTGGATGAAACCCGCTAATGCCATCGCCGTTTTAATTACACCGCCGCTTAATGACCCGGAGCATAACCACCCGCTGGCTAATTGGGAAAGCCCTACCTATATCTGCAGCGCCAGCTGGGACTGGATGCCTGCTGTGCCCGGCTTAAACAGCGGCATTACCGATACGGTTGCCCTTAGCACTACCGGCCCGGTAAGTATACACGACCCATGGATACATACGGCATTGCCCGGCGCTTCATTAGCGCAGTTAACGGTAAACGCAAAGCTGTGCAACACCAGCACTCAGGCAGTAACCGGCGTATTAAAAGCGGTTATTAATCCCGGCAATATCACCATCACAAGTCCGGCTATCACTTTACCGGCGCGTGGTGAGCAGGTGGTTAACTACACGCCCAAGGATTTTCATCAGCTCAGCATTAAAAACCCGAAGCTGTGGTGGCCCAATGGTTATGGCGGAAAGGCAGATGGCACACAATATTTGTACACCTGCAAGGTGCAGTTTATCCCTTCGGGGGCAAGTGTATCTGATGAAGTGACCCGGCAATTTGGTATCCGCAAAATTGCGGCCGACACCACTACTTTAAACGGCCCGATGCGCCTGTATGTGAACGGCGTACCTGTGCTGGTTAAAGGCGGCAACTGGGGCATGTCCGACTATATGCTTAAGGTGCGCGGCAAAGATTATGAGCCCCGCATCCGTTTCCATAAGGAAATGAATTTCAACATGATCAGAAACTGGACGGGCGAAGTGACCGACGAAGCCTTTTATCAGTATTGCGATAAATATGGCATAATGGTTTGGGATGATTTCTGGCTCAACAATATGGGCGGGATTGACAGTTTGCGCATGTTCAAAGTCAACGCCGTTGAAAAAGTAAAAAAGTTCAGGAACCACCCTTCCATCGTTATTTGGTGCGGGGCCAACGAGGGTGTACCGGGCGGTAACCCTAACGGAGCCCTCAGCAATGTAATTAAAGAAGCCATTGCAGATAATGATGGCAACGACCGGTTGTACCTGCCACGCTCAAATGCGGGGGTAACTAATCCTAATTTTTCCATTCATGGCGGCAGCCACAATTTATCAGGCAGCGGCATCTGGGCCAATGTCGATCCCAAAACGTATTTTACTGATCCGCATAACGGGTACCTTTTTTCTAAAAACAGCTATGGTATGCGCAGCGAGCTGGGCACCGCCACATTTGTTAATGTAGAAAGCTTTAAAAAATTTATGCCCAAAGATTACTGGGTTGCGCCTACGCCCGAGGCAGTGAACAGCAAAACCAACATGTGGGCCCGCCACTATTTCAGCACTGACGGCGCTTTAGGCGGAGGTTCCGATCCGGTACGCTATATTAATGATGTTAATCGCCGGTATGGTAAGGCTACCTTATTGGAAGATTTTTGTAAAAAGGCACAATTGCTTAACGTAGAAACCACCAAGGCGATGTATGAAGCCTGGAACGACCACATGTGGAATGATGCCACCGGTATGCTGATGTGGATGAGCCAATCGGCCTATCCTACTATGATATGGCAAACCTATGATTACTATTATGACCTAACCGGCGCTTACTTCGGCGCAAAAACCGCCTGCGAGCCGGTGCATATTCAATGGAACGCGGCTACCAATTCGGTTAAAATTATCAACAACCGGCCTTACGCTCTGCAAAACCTTAGCGCCGAAATGCAGGTGTACAACAGCGACGGTAAACAGGTACCGGCCTACAGTCAAAAGAAGCAAATCAATGTAGATGCCACCAGCGCCAAAGAGGCTTTTATGGCGTTTGACAGTACCCGCAACCAGCCTTCCTTATCCGCTGTACATTTTTTAAAGTTGAAATTAAAGGATGCCAGTGGCAAAGTATTGTCTGACAATTTTTACTGGATAGGCAACACCTATTTGGATTATACCGCCCTGAACCTGCTCCCTTCTGTAAACCGCGCTTTACAGGTAAGTAAACCTTCGGTTACAACGGCTGCCGGTAACGGTAACCGGATGCTGACTTATATCATCAGCAATAACTCGAAGACGACTGCGGCGATAGGTATCCGGGTACAGCTGTTAAATGATAAAGGCAAACAAATACTACCTGCCTTTATTGATGACAGCTATTTTTCGCTGATGCAGGGAGAAAAGAAAACTGTGCGGGTAGAAGTAAATCCTTCATTATTGAACAGCAGTTATCAACTGGCCGTTAAGGCATATAATAATTGAGGAATAGATAATTTGCTTTATTGAGAAAGGGCAGCCAGATGATGCATATCATTAACTGCCCTTTCACATTTCAGCGCGCTCTAAAAATTTTATACTACAGGTAATGAACCGCCATCTATCGCGTAATTTGTCCCTGTTAAGTAGGACGCCGCCGGTGATACCAGGAAATGAACCAGTGAGGCCACTTCTTCCGGCTCAGCCATTCTGCCCATGGGTATACCGCCCGTCTGGCCCAGCAATTGTGTAAACGCTTCTTCAATGGTAATCCCTGCAGAGGCAGCATAATCTTCTATAAATTTTTCCATCGGAGGTGTTTTGGTTGCTCCGGGCGATACGGTCAGTACGCGTACGCCCTTGCCGGCCAGTTCCGTCGCCAGGGTTTTGCTGTAAGCGTTTAATGCCGCTTTGGAGACCGCATATGCCATATTCAAATTCCATAGCGGCTGCCTTCCGGCAACTGAAGAAATATGAATAATGACACCGCTTTTTTGAGCTAATATTTTAGGCAACAATATTCTGTCCAGCCGGATAGCGGACAGTAAGTTTAATTGCAGCTCACTTTCCCAATGCTGATCGGTTAACGTACTGAAGCCGCCGCCGGGAGTAGTCAGTCCGCCCACATTATTAATCAGGATGTCGATGCCACCAAACTTTTCGCTGATTTCCTGTTCCAATGCTGATACTTGTTCCGGCTGTGTTAAGTCGGCTGCAATAAAGTGGAAGGCTTTATTTTCTTCACCGGGATGATTTCGGGCGGTAACAATTACCTGGGCGCCTGCCCGGGCCAGTTCATCTGCAATGGCTTTACCTATGCCTTTAGTGCCGCCTGTTACCAATGCTTTTTTGCCTTGCATATCTGTGCTGCTTTGTTTGTTTTCCATGTTGTGTTTATTGATAAAATTTCCGAATTGATTGTTTCAAAATAAATGAGATGACAAGCTTTGATTAATTCTGAATTGTTTGTTTCAAAAAGAGTTAAAAAATTTTATTTGGCTATCTGTTTGATAAAGTACTGGGCCATCTTCCTGATTTTGGCAGCATCTTTATGCAGGATATACGACTCATACCATCCCGTCCAGGTACTGTTAAAATAGTCTGCCAACAATTGCGGGTCCTCATCAGCAGCTATTTTGCCCTGGTCCATTGCCTTTTTAATCAGTAAGTATAGAAACTGATCGGCCTGGTTGCTGTCCGCCTTTAAAATATCCTTCACACGCTGGTCATTAGTAGCCACCTCAAAAGCCGTTTTAATAGCCATGCAGCTGTTCTCGCCGTTAATGATTACATTAACCGCATCATGAATATAATCTACCAAAGTGTCGAACGGAGGCTGATGACTTGCCAACCGGTCTTGCCAGTCCCTTTTCCTGATATCGGTATAATGCTTAACGCATCTTAAAAATAACTCCTGCTTGTCCCCTATCGTGTTGTACAGGCTGCTGCTGTTAATCTTCATGGCATCGGTCAGGTCACGAAGCGAAGCGCCATTATAGCCCTTTTCCCAAAAAACTTCCATCGCTTTCCGGATAGCCTCCTCCTCATTAAACTCAACGTTCCTTGCCATAAATTTTTAACGCTGCAAACATAAATCAATTCTGAAACAACCGATTCAGATAAATGTCATTTTCAGTTCAGGTGTGCTTTTACAGAAGGTGAACTATTTATTTAAGTATGATACTGCCATCCGTTTATTGCAGTACAAAATCATATTTACCTGCGTTTACTGCTACGGTTTGGGTTTTACCTGATTTCTCTTTTTTTGATACTTCTGTTATGCCTTCAGGGAAAGTGATGGTGGCGGTACTGCCGGGAGGTACCTCTACATGATATAATATTTTCCCCTCCTGCCTGCTCCATGAGGAAACAATCTGTCCGTAAGGACCGGTATGCTTTGCCTCAAATTGATTTAACCCCGAAACAAAATTAGGTTGAAGGAGGATATTCCTGAATCCGGGTTGTGCTTCGTCTGTTTTAATACCGCCTAATGATTTATACATCCAGGCGCTTATCTCGCCGAACATGATATGGTTTAGTGAAAGATCCCTGCTTAGCGTAATGTCCCAGTTTTCATATAGCGTAGTAGCCCCGTTTTTAATCCACCACCCCCATGATGGGAAAGTATCCTGAGTGGCCAGCTGATAGGCAGACTGCGCCTGCCCGTTATCACTCAATGCGCCAAGAATTGCTTTTGCACCCAATATACCCACATCCAGGTGATTATGATTAGCGGCCACCGCATCGGCTAAGTGAGCAGCCGCCTTTACTTTCAAATTTTCAGGCACAATGCCCCAGTATAAGGGTACGCTTTGTTCGGTTTGATTTCCTTCGCCGTAAATGCCGGTTTGGGCATTCAGGTATTTGTTGTTGATCGCATTTTTAATTTTAGCGGCAAGTTGAGAATATTTAAGCCAGTCATCCTGCTTGCCTAAAACCTTAGCCATTTTAGCTAAAATATTTACATCGACATAGTAATACACAGAGGACGTAAATTCAACCGGTGTTTTTGATTTTACCGGCGCCCAGTCACCCAATCCCCAGGTAGTGAGCCCGGAAGGATATACCTCGTTAATATGATCTGCATAACGGCGAACGTTCAGGTAATTATCTCTCAGAATTTTACTGTCTCCATAAAACAAATAAACATTCCAGGGAATAATGGCTATGGTACTTGTCCAGTCCGGGCCGTTGCCCCATTCATATCCCCAGCCATCACTGGGCACAATTGACGGCAGTACACCATTCGGCTGTTGCTCATCACGATGATCGGCCAGCCATTTCTCGTACACCGTAATGCCGTCAAAATTAAACAGCCCGGTCTCACTGGCAATATGCGCGTCGCCTGTCCATCCGTTTTTTTCCCGTTGCGGGCAATCAGTAGGATAACCAAACAGATTGGATAAGTAAGAAGCATTAGTGGCAGCGTAAATTTTATTAATCAGGTCATTTGATGTTTTGATACTACCTGTTTGGGCCACATCGCTGTGCATAAAATAACCTGCCACACTTTCTTTAGCGGGATGAATGGGCTTATTGCTTGCCAATTCTACATATTGAAAACCTTTATAGTTGAAAAGCGGCATAAAGGTTTCCGGGCCCCGCCCGTTAAGGCGGTAAATATCAGTTGCAAAAGGATCTTCTTTACGGGTAGGTTTCGCCAAGAAATAATCAACATTTGATTGGTCGGGAAGGCCGTCTTTACCCAGGCGCTCGGCATGAATAACGCGTACAATGGTATTTGAATCGCCATCTAAAGTAACCTGACTTACCCCGGAAAAATTCCGGCCCAGGTCAAACAGATAAGTGGTATCGTTTAGCTTTTTCATGCTTACCGGCAATATCTTTTCCACATTACGTATCGGCTGCATGGCCTGGCTTACAATATGTGGTGAAGGCGATTGCCGGTTGGCCGGTTGGTGCCATTTACTGTCGTCAAAATCTGCCGAGTTCCATCCCGGCATTTCCCTGCGGGCGTCGTAATGCTCGCCGGTATAAATGCTGTTATAAGTAAGCGGACCGGTATGCGTTTTCCAGCTATTATCCGAAGTAATGGTCTCCTCCGTACCATCACTGTACCGGATGCGTATATCCAAACAGAACGCAGGGCGGTTGCGCCATGGCGCACGTTCAAAATCCCATACGGCCTGCGACTGAAAGTTGTACCAGCCATTACCCAGCAACACCCCGACTGCGTTTTTTCCCGTACGCAGCGCGGCCGTTACGTCATAAGTTACATACAGATTTCTGCGGTCAAAACGGGTATACATAGGGTCAAGCCGGTGGTTGCCTACTTTTTGCCCGTTCA
>CAXTCH010000091.1:0-1707 GCA_964241945.1 uncultured Mucilaginibacter sp. | reverse complement strand
CATACACCACAAGGTTTGACGGCAGATTAACTTTAGAAGTTTGCCATACATTACCCCTGCCTTTTGCAGTGGCAGCAGAGTCAGTGCCTACAGATATTTGATAGGCATTTTGCTTTGCACCCTGACGGGGATTGTACATGGACCAGGTTAGCCGGGGATTGGGATTATCAATCCCTAAAGCGCCGGTTAAATGTTCACATTGTAAGTTGGTTACCGACGCAGCTTGCCCGAGGCCAATAGCTGGAAATAACACAAAGGGCAACAGAGAGAATGCCGGTAGTTTAAAACATTTCATAGATATCTGTAATATACGTAACACCGAAAGGTAACTGAATAGGTAGTAAAGTTATGATTACTGGTCTGACAATTTAAGGATGATGGTTTGCCCTGCGGGCTTAATTCTGTATAAGCTGCCGTTGGCAACCTTTTCAAAACTTCCCTGTAAGGCAACAAGCCGGTAAGCGTGACCATCAAACTGATATAAAACATAGTTGCTGCTTAACTGCTGCAACGGTGTTTTGGCATTCTCGGCAACATATAAATCTAAAAACCAGTCTTTACCCGGGTCAGTTTTACATTTAATGGTTAACCTGTCCTCCTTCATATCCATTTCAAAACCGCCTCCATCAACCGGCCATGATACCTGAGCGGTATGGCTGTTTGTGTTTGAAAAAATGGGGTTGCCTCCGTGTACAGCCACTTCATGGCCGCCTTCTTTCGTCATGAGCCGCATTCCTTCAGGCTGGCCCCGCTTTCCCCATTGAAAACCATCAACCACCGGGAGCGTGTAAAAGAAGCTTTGATTAACCGTAGTTACATTATTCAGATACTTATCCGGTACATTTTCATTAAAAAGATGAATATCCCTGATTTGTAAATTGCCGTTTTTCCAAAGTATATTAAGTCGGTAAAAGCGGCTGTCGTACCATATCGTTTTCTGATCACTGCCGTTCAAATCTTTGGTAACACTAAAGGTGGTTGCGGGGGTTACTTTATACGTTCTTTGAAACCACAAGCCTGATGCTGCCATAGTTTCCGCCCGTACCTTACCTTCTTCTTTCAGGTGTGCAATAATAGGGAATTGAATTTCGAGTCCCTTTTTCATAGCATCCCAGGTAAATGAGTTTTCCTGGCCGGCCTGGGTATAGTTAAAGCCCAGCGTTGGATCGGTTGAAAAAGAACGGAAGAACCAGTTAATCCAGCTTTCATTTCCGCCGGCATACGGGTAAACCGGCTCGAGTGTGGTTACGGTACTGCCATCGGCATATTGCCGGATGGGATCACTGCCTAACATCCGGAATACAGGTACCTGAATTTGCTTGTCCGCATGCTGTGCCGGCATATACGCATTTAACCGGCTCGGATAATAGGCCTGGTTCCAGTACCCGCCCCACAGGGTAAAACCATCAGTACCTACCTGGTCCTTACAATTGGCAGAGGCTACGATTTTATATTTGTCATACATATAACCCAGTGAATGCGCATCAATTACCCACGATGCTACAGATTTTGGATAAAAGCCGAATACCTGCTTAAAGTCTTTAAAATAAACGTCAATAATCTTTTCTCGCTCTTTGGGTGTATATCCTACCGAGAACCCAACATCTGAATGCCAATCCCAGGCGTACCTGCCCCGCCATTTAATACCGGCCTTCTCAATCAGCGGCTGCGGCAGCTCCCACCAGGCGCCAATTTCAAACTGATCTT
>CAXTCH010000090.1:4059-10218 GCA_964241945.1 uncultured Mucilaginibacter sp. | reverse complement strand
GCTAACTACAGCAATAAATTGTATCTGGGTCTTGGCATCAACTTTACCGACATCCGCTATAACAGTTCTACTTTATTTACCGAAAATGGTACGTTAATTAACGGCGGTACAGCATATAATACCCAATACGAAACCGATCAGGCCACCAGAGGGTCTGGCTTTAACGCTCGTTTCGGTGCTATTTATAAACCTGTGGAAGCCGTACGCATTGGCGCCAGCATTACCACGCCTACCTGGTATAGCATCAGCGATAATACTTTTGAAGGCGCTGCAACACAGTTTACCGGGCAAAGCGTAAAAAGTGCCGGCAACAACTATGATTTAAATTATAATTTGCGTACGCCTTTTAAAGCTTCCGGTGGTTTAGCTATATTTATTCAGCAATATGGTTTCATCACCGGCGATGTGGAGTATGTTGATTACAAAACCACGCACCTGAGCGGCGGCGACGGTTACGACTTCAGCGCCGACAATGCCGACATCAAACAATATTACAGAGCGACAATAAATGCTCACTTTGGCGCCGAAGCCCGTTTAACGCCTAATTTCTTTTTACGCGGTGGTTATGGCATACAAGGCAGTCCGCAAAAAGACCTGGAAACCTCAGTTAAAACGGTGAGTGGCGGTTTGGGTTACCGTTTTGGCTCTTATTACATTGATGCTACCTATTCGCACATGAATGGTACCATTTACACACAGTCATACCTGTTAAGCAACGATTACGTAAGCAGCAGCAACGTAACCAATCCGTATGCTGATTTAAAACGTCAGTACAACAACATATTCTTAACCTTAGGCGTTCGCTTTTAAAGGTTAAAATCTATTTTAAACAAGAAGGCCCTTACTTATGGTAAGGGCCTTCTTGTTTAAATCATCTCGAAGGTTAGTCTTCATTAACAAATGACCGCAACATCCAGGTATTTTTTTGCTTAAACTGCATAAAACGGTTAATCATATCATTGGTGCCGTCATCACCTGCAGCTGTAGTAACTTCCAATATTTCTTTTTCCATATTAATCAGCTGATTCATATCATCTAGAAGTGCACGTACCATCTCTGTATCTAACATACCGATAGTATTAATTTCTTTCAGTACGGCGGTGTTGATGTAATCATGGAAAGAACTGTAAGGCGGCTTACCTAAAGTCAGAATACGCTCCGCCAGTTCATCAATGGTGGTAAGCGCTTCGGTATAAAGTTCTTCAAACTTCACGTGCAGGGTAAAAAAGCTTTTTCCTTTTACGTTCCAGTGGCAGCCTCTCAGTTTTTGATAGTGAATATGGTAATTAGCCAGTAAAT
This sequence comes from uncultured Mucilaginibacter sp., assembly GCA_964241945.1. Taxonomy (GTDB): domain Bacteria; phylum Bacteroidota; class Bacteroidia; order Sphingobacteriales; family Sphingobacteriaceae; genus Mucilaginibacter. The sequence goes on along the minus strand of CAXTCH010000090.1, from coordinate 8,919 downwards.
CATTCAGATGATCCACCACCGGCTTTACATCGATTTGGCTTAAAGAAGATTCAGTAACATTCATAGTAAGTAGGTAATTTGTAAAAACAACAGTTGTATTTTTTAAGTGTTTCACAAAGCTATATATTTAGTCGTTCAATCAAATTCGTCAACCCGCAATGCCTGACTTAAAACTTCATATAGCCGAACATTTTACTGCGCCGGTTTGGCGAATGGAGATTGACAGTGTACGTGATATACTGTTTGCCGAATTAAGAGATATGAGCAGCAGGCAGGTAAGTTTTGCCGCCATCAATCTGCAAACTGCAGAAACCTATTATAAAAACTTTCAGGCAGATGAAAGCTGGCTAACCGGTATTGAAGCTGCTTATGACGGTGTATTATTGCTTCACTATTACGAAAAGCAGAATAGCCCGGCCCACAAAGGCTTAGCGGCTTATGATGGCGCTACCCATCAGTTACTATGGAATAATTTTAATTACGGGTTTGAGCAACTGACTATTAATGGCCCCGCACTATTTGACGTCCGTTTTCAGCCCCGAAAAGCTTTTGTGGCCGACGTACACACCGGATTGCAAACGCATAAATTTAACAACATTATTGACGGTTCGTTGGAAAATTACGTGGTTCAACCCCAAGCTGTTCCGATTGCCACATTGCCCGAATTGGCGGCTGTATCGGCAGAGCCTTTTGGAAATCTGCTGCACTACCTTGATTACAATACTTTCAGAATTGTATCTTTGCACGCCCGATGGGCAGGGCAGCTGAAACAGCTGCTCTATGTTTTTGAAAACGGAAAGCCGGTGTTTGAAGATTTATTAAATGCAAATATACAAAAAATGCAACCTGAGGCGTTTGTGATGTATAAAAACCAGTTAGTTTATCTCAAAGACAAGACAGAACTCAAAGTTTTGGATCTGGAAGGCTGAATTAAATTTGAACATGAAATTAAAACCCCTATTAGTTGCTATCACCGCCACCTTGTCGTGCTCAAGCGTTTTTGCTGCATCTTTAACTGATTCGGTAGGTATAGAAAATTCAAAAGGCAAGAAAGTTATACTGCATAAACTGGAAAAAAAAGAGAACTATTATTCTATCGGCCGAAAGTACAATGTAAAACCATTTGCCATCATGCAGTACAACAACAACGTAGCCCTGCATATAGGCGACACTATTGGCGTACCCACCGAACTTCCGTTTGTGCAACCCAATACAGTTCCGGTACAAAGCAGAAAACAGCAGCCGGTTTACACAAATAGTGCCCCTGCCCAACAACCACACACCGGCACCGCTAATAATCAGGCAAGTGCAGGCAACGCTACCCAAAGTCAGTCTAATCAACCCAACCCTCCCGGAACACAGCAATACAAGGTATCGGCCGGAGAAACATTATATGCAGTTTCAAGACGCTTCGGTACTACGGTAGATAATTTGGTTGGTATGAATAACTTAAAGGGTACCAACCTCACGCCTGGTCAGATTTTGCTGGTACCTAACGGAAGCGCTCCTGCACCTGTACAGCAGCAACCGGTAACTCAAGCCAACCAGGATGTGATTGCTACGCGCGACAGTACTACTGTTGCTTCCGCTGACAGTGCTGCAAACTCCCGCCGAACCCCTGCCGCCAACCGGTACGGACTATTTGAAAAAAGTGAGAAGGGCGTAGCCACCTGGATGGATGACACCGGTTTGGACCCCAATAAAAAATTAGTATTACATCGCACCGCCCCCATCGGCACGGTAATTAAAATTACCAATCCCATGACCAACCGCACTACTTTTGCAAAGGTGGTAGGTCGTTTTACAGATAATGAGAGCACCAAAGATGTACTGATTGTAATGACCAAAAACGCCGCTGAATCTTTAGGGGCGCTGGACAGACGTTTTCGGGTAAGTATCAGCTACGGCATTCCAGATAATGAATAAACCGTACATTATAGGCGTAGCCGGCGGAAGCGGGTCGGGCAAGACTTTTTTTTTAAAATGCTTTTTAGAGCATTTTACCGCCGACGAAGTGTGCCTGGTTTCACAGGATGATTATTACATCCCTGTTGCCCACAACATGACGCCGGAGCAAAATAAGCTCTATAACTTCGACTTGCCTACTACTATTGATCACGACCACTTTGAGCGTGATATTGAGAGCCTGGTTAACCAAGAAACGATCTACAAAAAAGAATATACTTTTAATAATCCTCAAGCCATACCTAAGGTATTAGAGATTAAGCCTGCCCCTATTTTAATTGTGGAGGGGTTATTCATTCTCCACTTTAAAAAAATAGCCGAACAGCTAAATCTCAAAATTTTTATTGATACCGAAGAAGAGGTTGCCCTGAAGCGCCGCCTGAAACGTGATTTAAACGAGCGCGGCTACTCGCAAAGAGATGTAATGTATAAGTGGACCCATCATGTGGTACCAGCTTATAAAGAATTTTTATTGCCCTTTAAAGATGAATGCGATATGGTGATTACCAACAATACCCATGTTGCTGATGATATGATTAAAATCACTGACGAGATTTCACTTGAATTGAGAGACAAAGTACTGCATAAACCATAAGCGGTACTTTGCCCTTTCTAAATCAATTATATTCATTCCGGAACGGAAACTGCCAGCAGATACCATGCGGTATGAGGCAGCCATTGCTCAGCCCAACGCCAGTCGGCATCTTTATGTGTTAAGCGGTAAGGCAGGTTAAAGTCAATATCATCCTCATTGTTAAAGCCCGAAGTAATACCGTTTACAATGCCTCCCGGCGCATTGGTATATTCAAACGTACCAAAGAAACCATAAGTCGGGTTATTATGACCGGTACCCTGCAGCATACTGGCATCAAACGGGTTTAAACCCAATATCCAGTTGAGCTGATCAAGCGCAAAGTTTTGCAGCTGGTCGTGAAATGCTTTATCTTCTTTAAATAAAGGTGCGGCCATGCGGGCAGCTGCAGCAATAGAGGCTAACCGGGCATCCTCACCCTGCCACCATGGAGAAGCCTCACTGCCATGCGGAAAGAAAAAAGCACTGTGCCGTTTACCCAGGGTATCCTGCACCAGTTGACGGCTGTATCCGAAAGGGTTATTTACTTCATGTGTAATGGCCAGCTCAAATTGCATGGAAGTTTTAATCACGCTTTTAATGTGTTCCTGTGTTTTCGGTTCTGCATAGGGGTAATACTCTACCAAACTCACCACGGGCAAGCCCGCATCTGAGGGATGAAAAAAGGGCCGGTCTTTATCATCAGCTCTCCAATAATTTTTGTAATTCTTCCATGAGGTCAAACGGTTTAGCAGCTGATCAGTCCGCTTTTCAGCAGCCGTTTTGTAAATGTCTTTGCGGGTTACTTTAAATAATTCGGTAGCTGCACTCAGGGCACAATAGTCATCCAGTATATTTTCCTTACCATCATAGTCCATTTGCGGATTTTCCTTTTCTAAATACGCAAAGGCATTTTCAGCAGCTTTCAGGTAATCTGTATTTGTAAAATCGCCGGACACCGGATAAGTAGATGCCATAGCCAAAGCGGCAATAGCGATCCCGCCGCCCGACCTGAAACTGGTTTGATAACTGCGCAAGCTGGCATCATCCTTCGCTTTAACAAACGATTGTTCTTTATTCAGCTTGATACGGTAACTGCCTTCATCCGCCTGTATGGACCGGTCTTTTGCTAACTTACCCGGCCCAGGTGCGCTGATAGACCGGTAAAAAGCACCACCTTTTACCTGCATACGCACCAGAAAATCAGCACCATACATGGCTTCATCCAGCAACCTGCGATTATATTGCCTGAAATCTGTACCCGGGCGGGCATTCAGGTACTCATAAGTTTTAAAAAGACTCCATGCAGTGAGCGACACTTGCTGAGGATTAAAGTAATTAGAAAAAGAAAGATGCGATAAGTGAATCCCATAATCGCCGGTGGCATCGTACCAGCCGCCATGTACATCAATGGTATCACCCGCATGCCCCGGAACGGGTAAATGACGGTCGGCCTTATCCAGCAGCCCTGAACTTCGTTGCCCTTTAAAATAATACACCACATCAGAAATGGTATGCTGCTCCAAAACATTTTTACCGATAGCAAAAGGGTAGGAAACGATGTGCTTTTTTTGTACGTCTACCTCTAAATGATAAGTGCCTGGCGTAATGCAAGGGGTAAAATCAACTGTATAAAATTGCCAGTTTTTCCATTTGCTTACCGGACCGCTGTATATTGATTTACCGCTGTAGGCCACCCGTCCGCTGCTATCATTTACCAAAATAAAATCCGGTGCGGGCAGTTTGGCATCAGCCACAATAACGGCGTGTTTAGTTAATGTGTATTCATAACCTACGTGGTTGGTTACTATTTTCAGTGATTGTGCATTTAAAATGAAAGGAACAAATGCAGCCAGCGCAGCGGCGCAACTTTTAGCAACGGAGTTCAGCATTGGAAGTGTTATAGTTAAAGGTGATCAGTAAATATTTAGTCTTCACAAGGTAATTGAAAATAGTGAATCACAAAGCAAATGAACCGGCAAGAAAAACAATTTAACAAGCGGTAAGGTTAATATACATAACATCTAAATTACAATACCTATGGTACCCTACGATAAAGAGCCCACTCAAGATTATCCGCATCATACTGAACAAACTTCGGATCCGCAAGTAACGGTTGAGAAGGTAGAAGATGATGATAACCTGAAAGAAAAAGATTTAAAGAAAACTTACCTTTTTGGTGATAGCCATGACAAAAACCCTGACCGCCAGGGTTACGAAAGCCACGGCATGGGCGGCCAGAACTTTGGCGAACCCAATGTAACCCGTTCAGGCGATGATCCGGCTAACCCTTCACAAAACGCGGGTTACAGCAATGACTACTT
>CAXTCH010000090.1:0-4049 GCA_964241945.1 uncultured Mucilaginibacter sp. | reverse complement strand
CCTGAAGATCAAAACTTTAAACCCGGTCATCAGGAAGGCAGTCCTAACGTAAATATGGGCAGCGGCGATGATGGTCAGGATGACACCGGCTATCGTGAGAATCCGGAACAGGAAAAAGTTGGCGGAGGTGAACCGGAAGTAGATAATGATTCCAGCGGTGACCATAGCGCCAGCGGCAACAGCGACCAATACCAAACCGGTACTGCTGATAATGATGGCAGCCGTAATGAAAACAATATAGATGGCGACCTGCAAACCAAAGGAACCGGCAGTATTACTGAAGATAACCAGAATGATGGTAAAGCCGATTACAAACCCGAAAATGACCGCGGCCCTGATTATGGCAGCAACAGCCCCGACAGTGAAGGCAGTAAGGTAACTGAAGGCGAATAAATAATTATTTTAAAAATAAAGGCGCCGCTTTGCAAATACAAAGCGGCGCCTTTAATTTTAAAATAAGCGCGAGGCAGATGCGTTAGTTAGCTAATGGAAGGCGAAACTTTTGAAGTTGCACAACAATCAGCATATACCGATATACTTGACAATAAAATATTCTGCTTACCTTGTACTGTAGAGTGTATTCACAAAAAGTGCTGCAAAAAATATAAAAAAGGTAAACGCTGCAAAAGCTGCCCTAAAAGCTGATGGTTATTTAAGATGCACATAAGTGATACCATCACCACCGCGGTCGGCATGTTCATCTTCCATGCGTCCAACCTGGTCGTATTTTTTCAGGTAATCACGTATCAACCGGCGTAAAATGCCATCGCCCTTGCCATGAATAATTTTTAGGGTACCGAAGCCCATCATCAGGGCACGGTCCAATAATTTTTCTATGGCATGTAAGGCATCTTCGCCACGCATGCCCCGTACATCAATTTCCGGGCTAAAACTGGCCACATCACTGGTAGCGCCGCTGAAGCTGCGCCGGATTTCTTTAGGCACTTCTTTCTTCGATATTTTCTGTACGCGTTTACGCTTGGCTACCGTGCGTAAATCGCCAATGGCAATAATGATGTTATCTTTAGCTACCTCAATCACCTGCCCGGTGGTTTCCGAATCTACCAGTTTCACCCAATCACCGCTGCGTATTTCGTCATCGGCGTTAATCACAGGTTTAAGTTCAGGCTTAACTACGTTTTTCTGAAATTCCTGATGCAGATTTTGCCGCAAGGCCCGGGCAACTTCTTTGTCTGCATTACTGCTTTTAATTTCGGCAATAGTATTTTCTACCAGCTTATTGGCATTGGTGATGATGCTTTGTGCCTGTTGTTTGGCTTCCCGCAGTAAGGCTTTCTTATTTTCTTCAAGATAGCTTTTTAATTCCTCGTTTTCTTTCAGTAAATCGTTCACCCGCTTTTGCTGCCGCTCGATTTTAACTTTGCTGTCGTAAATCTCTTGCTTCTCACGCTCTAAATCCACCAGTAAAGTATCTATCTTTTTCTGATTGGTACCTATTTTATTCTTGGCCAGATTTAATACCTGCGGCGGCAAACCAATTTTTTGCGCAATCTCAAAAGCATACGAACTGCCCGGTTTGCCTACCTCTAATATATACAGCGGCTTCATTTGCACATTATCAAACAGCATGGAAGCATTCTCCAGGCCTTCGGCATTGCCGGCAAACACTTTTAGGTTGGAGTAGTGCGTAGTCACCATCCCTTTTACCTTCTTTTGGTTAAGCGACTCCAGCACTGCTTCAGCTATAGGGCCACCAAACTGCGGGTCGGTACCAGTACCAAATTCATCGATTAAAATTATGGTTTTGCTGTTGGCCTGCTCTACAAATGTTTTCATTTTGGAGAGGTGAGCGCTATACGTACTCAGGTCACTTTCTATCGACTGGTCATCACCTATATCAGTAAAAATCTGTTTGAACACCCCCGTCGTACTGTTTTCATCGGCCGGAATAAGTAATCCGGCTTGCACCATCATCTGCAGCAAACCTACCGTCTTCATGCAAACCGACTTCCCTCCTGCGTTCGGGCCGGATACCACAATTACCCGCGTACCTTCATCAATTTGTACGTTGAGCGGCACTACTGTCTTTTGCTCCTTTTTAAAACTTAACAGCAATAGCGGGTGCCGTGCATTAACCAAACGCAAACGCGGCTCGTTAACTACCTGCGGCATGGCAGCCTCGATATCAATAGCGAATAGGGCTTTTGCACGAACAAAGTCGAGCTTGGTCAATAAGCTATGGTATGAGAGCAGTAAAGGCACATACGGGCGCAATTCATCGGTCAGGGCGGTCAGAATACGTACAATCTCCCTGCGACGCTCAAACTCCAAATCGCGTACGCGATTATTCAATGTGAATACTTCCTCGGGTTCAATATAAACCGTTTGCCCGGTGGCCGATTCATCATGAATAAAGCCACGAAGCTTGCGCTTATTTTCTGCCAGTACCGGTATGCACAAGCGCCCGTCGCGAATGGTGAGTGTACCGTCAGCCGTCCAGCCATTGGCAGAAGCATTTTTAAAAATCTGGTCGATCTTTTTGCGGGCTTCCTGTTCCGAACGGGCAATGTTATCGGTAATTTCGGCCAGCTGACGCGAAGCGTTAGGGCGCATTTTACCCTTGGCATCAATCACCTGATCAATCTTTTTGATAATCGCTTTCTCAACAGGTAGGTGCTCAAACAGCGCTTCCAGGTTCGGATAACGGCCTTCGCGCTCGTTAAAATAGCTGATCACTGCAAACACCGTAGTTAGTGATGCATGTATCTGAAAAAATTCATCTTCGCTTAAAAAAGCGCCTTCAATACGGGCTTTGTTAGCTAAGTTTTTTATATCAAAAAGCTGGTGAATCGGTAAGGCAGCATCATGCTCCAGTATAGTTTTGAATTCATTGGCCTGACTCAGAAACTTGTGTATCTGATCGTAATTATTCATTACCTGTGTACGGCTTACCATTTGCTCACCCATGGGGCTCAGGCAATGTACCTTAATAAGTTCCTTTACTTCAGTAAATCCCAGCTTATCAGCACTATTGGGCGGGTACAGCATTTTTAGAGGTAAGCGGTTTGTTTAATTTGTCCAGTTTGTCTTGCAGGCTTTGCACTACCTGCACATAAATCTCGTCCATTTGGTCGGGATGCCTGCTGTAATATTTTAAACTCTTTTTGAATTGCAATGAGTCGGTATTGTGTTGTTTAAATACCTGCAGATAGCGGTTAAAGCCGTACTTATAAACAGTATCGGGCGCTTGCTGAACAGAGTATAAGCTACCGTCTGCCAAATGCACATCGATCATCAGGCCCACCATATCTTCGGCTTTAATAACGCCCGGAGGCGCTTCTTTCTTGCCGCAGGCCGACAAAAAAATAAGCAGTAAAAAAAACAAGTTGATGTAATTGCGCATTCTGTAATTTAGCAGCCTTAAACACTATACAATTAAGCAAATTTACGCATAATAATGAGTATTGCAGATAATATAAAACGCCTGAAAACTGAGTTGGATACGATAAATGTTACGTTTGTAGCAGTATCAAAAACCAAGCCGATAGAAGACGTACAAGCGGCTTATGACGCCGGTCAGCGTATTTTTGGTGAAAACACCGTTCAGGAACTGACAGAAAAGCAGGAACAACTGCCCGGAGATATCCAATGGCATTTATTAGGACATTTACAAACCAACAAAGTCAAATACATTGCCCCTTTTGTAACGCTTATTCAGTCGGTTGATAGTCTTAAACTGCTGCAAGAAATCAATAAACAAGCCGCAAAAAATAGCCGGGTAATTGACTGCCTGCTGCAAATTTACATTGCCGATGAAGAAACTAAATTCGGTTTAGGCTTTGATGAAGCTATTGAATTATTACGGAGTACCGAATTTGCAGAGCTGAATAATGTGCGCATTCGTGGATTGATGGGCATCGCTACCAACACCGATAATGAAAAACAGATTAAAGAAGAATTTTATGAACTGGACACATTTTTCCAGGGGCTAAAGCAAAGCTTTTTTAAAGGAGAAAGCAATTTTGACGAACTCTCTATGGGCATGTCATCCGACTACAAGATTGCCATTGAACAAGGCAGCACTATGG
>CAXTCH010000089.1:7802-10277 GCA_964241945.1 uncultured Mucilaginibacter sp. | reverse complement strand
GTAAGTTAGAAGCAAGAGATGAGAGGTAAGAAGCAAGAAACAAGAGGTTAACTGCTTTTAGTGCAAAACAAGTCTTGTTTCTCGTCTCTTGCTTCTTTTCTTTATTGTCCTCCCAAAATTACCGGCGTTTTACTGTTACCCATAATAATTACTTTAGCGTTGGAGGAAGTAGCAATGGCCTTTTGCGCCTGGATGCTTTCGTATTGCAGCTGCTTGTCTGTTAAATTAGTGGCAATAATGCGCTGATAATCAGCAATACCCTGGGCTTCGATGCGCTTGCGGTCAGCTTCCTGCTTTTCCTTTTGCAGTACAAACTCCATCTTTTGCGCTTCTTGTTCGGCATTGATTTTTGATTCAATACTGGCCTTAACTGAAGCCGGCAGGCTGATGTTACGCACCAGTATTTGCTGAACTTCCAAACCGTTCCTGGCAAAATTATCAGCAATGGTACGGTTAATTTTGGCCTGAAATTCATTGCGCTTAGTGGAATACAGGTCGACCGCCTGATAATTTACCGCATTATCGCGGATAGCGGTGCGTGATACCGGGCGTACGATTTTATTCACGTAGTCTTCCCCTATATTCTGATAAATGTAAGGCGCTTTATTGGGATCTATTTTGTAAAGGATGGACAAATCAATAGTGACCTCCAGCCCGTCTGACGACAGCACCCGGATGGCATCATCTCCATCTACATCGCCTTCCTTCGGCGTACCGCTCATGGTATAGTTTTGTGTCTGGATGTTAAAATCAGTCACCTCTACCAGGGGGTTGATGACGTGCAATCCGCTGGGAAGCACCTGGTTTTGCACCTTACCAAACAGCGTTTGCACCCCCACCTTACCCGGACTAATGCTTTTGAATGCCGACAATATCAAACCCAATACAAACACCGCAATACCTACCGAAGTAACCGTGCTGCCTAAGCGGCCGGCAACAGAAGGGGAGTTTTTAATAACGATACCTGCAACAAGTACAAGTATTCCTAATATGGCAATAAACATGGCATAAAGCTATTGTTTTAAAACCGCAAAACAGCAGTGTATCAACAGCATTTATCAGATGGAAAACCAGGCCTTTTGTTACACTGGCTACACTGAAGCCTGTCCCGGCACTTCAAGGCAAAATGTGGCTGGCAGCAAAAAAGCCGGAACTACTTCCGGCTTTTTGCTTGTTTATTCTTTTTTACCGGCTGCGGTGCAGGCACGGGCCGCTGCATTTGCCGTACCTCTTTCAGTAACCTTATTTTTAGGAAAATTAATAAGGTGCCCATAAATACCGCTACGGCAATGTACCAGAAATGCTGGTGGGTAATGCCGATATAGATAAAAAACAAGGCAATCATGATGCCTATGTTGTACAGCACATTAAGTGCTACCTTTTTGCCCATATTAATGTACTTTCATCGATGGGTCTATCTCCTGTTGCCAGGCCAGAATCCCCCCCTGCAGGTTATATAAATTAGTAAAGCCCTGCTGCTCCAGCTGCATCAGTGCAAAAGCGCTGCGCTTACCACTGCGGCACATCAGTACCACCGGCTTGTTTTTATCAATTTTATCGCTTTCAACCGATATACCTGCCAGCGGGATCAGTTCGCCGCCCAGGTTCGATGTTTCGTATTCAAAATCCTCGCGTACATCCACCAGCTGAAAATCTTTGCCTTCTTCCTGCCAGTTTTTAAGTTCCTGCACGGTAATCTCGTTCATGGTAATGAGTTATTGATGAAAAGCAAAGATAATGTTTTGCGCCTACAAAGCGGCAACGGCAGCGGGAGGTTCTTATAAGACAATCCAATTATCCGTTACTAAATTTTTTAACAAAATTTTAATCCTTAAATTTGCGGTCATGAAACTACCTATCGTTGCATACGGCGATCCTGTACTGAAAAGAAAAGCGGCTGATATAGCTTTAGACGATCCTGATTTAAAACCGTTGATTGAGGATATGTTTGAAACCATGTATGCAGCTCGCGGTGTAGGGCTGGCTGCACCGCAAATCGGTAAATCTATCCGTTTGTTTGTAGTGGATGCTACTCCGTTTGATGATGACGAACCGGAATTGAAAGACTTTAAAAAAGCCTTTATCAATGCACAAATACTGGAAGAAACCGGCGAGGAATGGTGTTTTAATGAGGGCTGCCTGAGCATACCCGATATTAGAGAGGATGTGTACCGCAAGCCGAACATCCGCATCTCTTACTTTGATGAAGACGGGCAGCAGCATGAGGAAGCCTTTAAAGGGGTAGTTGCCCGCATTATTCAGCATGAGTACGATCATATTGAAGGCAAGCTTTTTACCGACCGCCTGAGCCCGCTGCGCAAACGTATGCTGGACAAGCGCCTGAACGACATTTCGCGCGGAATGGTGAAGGCAGATTATAAAATGAAGTTTCCGGCAGTTAAAAAAGGCCGTTAGTTGGAACTGCTGCTCTGACGGCTTTTATCACCATCCGAAATTTGCTTGATTAAAGTACCC
>CAXTCH010000089.1:0-7792 GCA_964241945.1 uncultured Mucilaginibacter sp. | reverse complement strand
CCAGGCAATGGGATTTAATAATGGGTTAGGCATCAATGAATGCTCGTTCATGATGCGGTTATGCAAATCGCGCACATCGGCGCTTCGTATTTCATCCGGATCACGCGGCACGCTGCTCATGGAGGCATTGGTAGCCGCGCGGTTCAAATTTTTGTAAGCCTGTGCCAAATCATCATCAGCCAGCTTTACGGTTAAAAAGTCTTTCCTGAACTCTTCGGTAGTTGCCCATGGAAATACCCGGAATACCGGCAGATTTACCACCTGCGGCTTCAGTTTCACCATGATGGTATAACTGTTGTTTCTTACCCCGGCAGGGATTACCACCAGCTGCGGCGCAAAACCGATGGAAGTAAAGCGCAGCGTGTCCTGCTCATGCGCTACAAAAGAAAAATAGCCTTTATAGTTGGCCGCATTTTCGCGGTTATGGTAACTCAGGTTGGTAACGGTTACGTTCGGAACAACAGATTTCAGGCTGTCGGCATTTTGTATAATACCGGAAAACTGCACCAATGGCTTTTCGGGCTTTTGCTGCGCAAAGGCCATTACACTCATCAGCAAAAAAAATAACAGACCTGTAAAACGTTTCATCTCTTCGGAAAACCCTCTTTTTGTCAGACTACAAACTGACAAAATTTGTTTTTATTGCCCTTGCAAATTTACACTACTTTCAATTATCGTTGCGGCGTTTAACACAAATTAACATTAGCGCATGTTGGAGGGCAGTACGGCATTCGGGTCGTCAATATCGGTTAAGTTTACGGCCTCTACTGCAGTAATTTCAGGCACAGCTCTTTGTATGGCCTGCTCAATGCCGGCCTTCAGCGTCATGATGCTCATGGGGCACGAACCGCAGGAGCCCAGCAGCTTCAGCTTCACTACCTTTTCAGGTGTAATCTCTTCCACAGAAACATTCCCGCCATCCGCTTCCAGATACGGACGAATGGTATCAAGCGCTGCCTCTACCTGTTCAACTAAACTCATTTTACTACAAATATATTAATGTAAAGATACTAATTTATTTAAACCAATTTACCATCAGGCGCCTTGGCATTTACAATTGAAACCTCCTGCGCCACGCGCTCGGCAATCAGCCTGAAAGCCCTGGCCATCGGGTTGTCGGCATCCAGCACCACCGGCCTGCCTGCATCGCCCGATTCACTGATGCTTTTTACCAGCGGCAGCTCACCTAAAAATGATGCATCAATCATACGGGCCAGTTTCTGGCCGCCGCCCTGCCCGAAAATGTAATATTTGTTATCGGGCAATTCGGCCGGGGTAAAATATGACATATTTTCAATCACCCCTAATATCGGCACATTAATGGCCTCCATCAAAAACATGCCTATCCCCTTTTTGGCATCCGCCAGCGCCACGTTTTGCGGGGTGGTTACAATAACCGCACCGGCAATCGGGAAGCTTTGCGTAACCGTAATATGAATATCGCCGGTGCCCGGCGGCAAGTCCACAATCAGATAATCCAGCTCGCCCCAGTCCGCATCGTTAAACAATTGCTTTACTGCGGTAGATACCATGGGTCCGCGCCAGGGCACCGGCTGGTTTGGATCGGTAAAAAAACCAATTGACAACAGCTTAATGCCATATTTTTCCATCGGCTCGATACGGGTTTTGCCATTTACCTGGCTGGCCTTAGGCCGCTGCCCTTCCAGGTTAAACATAATGGGTACCGAAGGTCCGTAAATATCAGCATCAATCAACCCTACCTTAGCGCCGCTCAGTTGGAGGGCCAGGGCCAGGTTAGCAGCTACGGTAGATTTGCCCACACCACCCTTACCTGAAGCTACCGCAATAATATTTTTTACATTGGGCAGCCCCTCATTGCGCTGCGAAGTTACCCTCGAAGTCATTTTAACGCTCACCTGCACCTCCGGACTGATGAAATGGCTGATGGCATTGCGGCAGGCATTCTCTATCAAATCTTTTAAGGGGCAGGCCGGCGTGGTCAGTATCACCGAAAAGCTTAATTGGCTGCCATCAATTTGAATATCCTGAATCATGTTCAGCGTTACCAAATCTTTTTTCAGGTCCGGCTCCTCAACGTTGCTCAGTGCTTGCAGTACTTGTTCGCGGGTAATGTTCATGGTAAGTATATGAGCGCAAATTTACAAAAACACCTGTGCACTGCTTTTGTTAAAATAATTTGCTGTTTAGTTCCGTTTTCTAACGGACAAGAGTTTAGTTTTGGATAAATTTTTCAAATGCATCGACCCGACCTCAGAAAATATCTTCGTATAGCCGGTATTGTTGTCTCTGTACTTCTTGTTGTGTTGCTTGTGGGCGGCTACGTGGCTTACACCAAACGCGAACTTTTGTTACAAAAGGCTATCGGCAAAGCTAAAGCAAAAGCCAAAAGTGAGTATAATTTAGATGTCAAAATAGGCAGCGCCCATTTTACCGGCTTCAGCACGGTTGAATTTTCGGGCATCAGCATTGTACCCGACCAGCGCGACAGTTTACTCAGCATACAAAACTTTACCGTTAAGGTTAAGGTAATGCCGCTGGTATTCGGTAATATCAAACTGGCCGATGTAGTGCTCAGAAACGGGCACCTCAATCTTACCAACATTAAAGGCGTTAAAAACTTCGACTTTCTGTTTAAAAAGAAACGGGATACCACCCAAAAAGCCAAAATGGATTTGGCTAAACTGTCGGACAACCTGGTAAACCAGGTGCTGTACAAAATACCGGATAACCTGGATCTTAAAAACTTTCTGATTACGTTCAGAGACGACAGTAACCAGGTAAGCGTGCAGGCACAGCAGGCGCTGATACGCGATGGTAAGCTGACCTCCACCATTAATATCAACCAGGGAGCGGCGGTATGGCATTTTGCCGGCATAATGCACCCTTCGGATAAAGACATCAATGTAAAACTTTATGCCGACCACCAGAAAGTGGAGCTGCCTTATATTGAAAAGCGTTTTAAGCTGAAGCTGAATATGGACACCCTGACCATGCAGCTCAATAAAGTAGACCATAGCGGCGGCGAAACGCAGATTTACAGCTATTTTGCGGTACGTAATTTACTGATCAATCATCCGGCGTTAACCTCACGGGATATCGTTGTGCCAAGCGGCTCCATTAATGCCAATTTATTTGTAGGCGAAAACTATGTATCGGTGGATAGCTCGTCGGTGGTTCACCTAAAAAAAATTACAGCCAACCCGTATATCAAATATACGCTGAAACCGAATAAAATTTATGAGTTAAAAATCCATACCGGCTGGCAGAATGCACAGGATATTTTCGATTCCTTTCCCGAAGGTATGTTTGAATCTCTGGACGGGATGCGGGTAGCCGGACAATTGAACTATAACCTCAATTTTTATCTGGATACCCATGACCTGGATCATGTGCAGTTTGATTCAGGGCTCGGGAAACGCGATTTTAAAATTATCAGCTACGGCGCTACCAATCTCGATAAGCTGAACCACGATTTTGTATACACGCCTTACGAAAAAGGCAAACCCATGCCGCCGCGCAACATCAGTCCGCAAAATTCCAATTACACGCCGCTGAGTGAGATAGCGCCCGATTTGCGTAACGCGGTGATGACGGCCGAGGATCCTTCCTTTTACACCAATCATGGTTTTGTGGAGCAATCCATCCGTAAATCTATCGCTACCGACTTTAAAGAAAAGAAGTTTAAGCGGGGGGGCAGTACTATTTCCATGCAGTTGGTAAAAAACGCCTTTTTAAGCCGGCAAAAAACGTTAAGCCGAAAGGTGGAAGAAATACTGATTGTATGGCTGATTGAGAACGGCAACATCATGACGAAGGACCGCATGCTGGAGGTATACTTTAACATTATTGAGTGGGGCAAAAATATATATGGTATCGGCGAAGCCTCACGATATTATTTCAACAAACCACCTTCCGAGCTTACCCTGGGCGAGAGTATTTACTTGGCCAGCATTGTGCCTAACCCCAAAGCCGGACTGTATGCCTTTGAACCCGACGGCAGCCTGCGGCAGCGTTTGCATGGCTACTTCAGATTGATTGGTAACCTGATGGCTAAAAAGGGCCTTACCGAGCGCGATACCAACGCTTATGGCTTTTACAATGTACGGCTGAAAGAGTCATTGAGGCCGAAGATGCCGCCTGCTGATACAGCGGCTTTGGACAGCCTGCTTAACCATCCCACCGGCGACCCGGGCGTGGGCGCGCTGCCGGCTGATGCAGTAACCGAACCGGAACCTGAAAAAGATAAGAAGCCCAACTTTTTTCAGCGCATTTTTGGCGGCGGCAAAAAAGATACCGTTGTTACTGACCGCAAAAAGGAGCAGCCGATTGATTCGCCTTTAACCCGCAAGCAGCGGCGCGAACAGCGGCGGCTGGAAAAGCAGCGCAAAAAAGACTTGGAAGACAGGGGCTTATTATAGGATTTACGCAATAATGACTTATTGTAAATGTTTAAACATTTACTTTGTATATCAAAAAAAGAAAATTACCATGTCACTGATACAACCCTTGGAATGGCGGTATGCCACTAAAAAATTCGATGCTGCCAAAAAGCTGTCGGCCGATCAATTAAATAATTTACTGGACGCTGTGCGCCTGGCGCCCTCCTCTTTCGGCTTACAGCATTACCGCATCCTGGTGATTGAAGACAGTGCCGTGCGCGAACAACTGCGTGCCGCCGCTTATAATCAGCCGCAGCTTACCGATGCCTCACAACTGATTGTGTTTGCAGCCGAAACAAAAATTAACGAGGCCTACGTTGAAAAATATGTAGACGAAATTGCGAGGGTACGTAACACCGACCGCGAAAATTTGGTGCCTTATGAAAAAACAATGATAGCCACTGTAAATCACCGCTCGGAAGACGAGTTGACTGCCTGGGCACATAAACAGGCTTACATTGCTTTGGGCGTATTGTTAACCGCCGCTGCTGAGGCCGGTATTGATGCCTGCCCGATGGAAGGTTTTGAAAAAGGAAAGTTTGATGAAATTTTAGGTCTGAGCGATAAAGGGTTGACCACTTCGGTAATTGCCCCAATTGGCTTCCGCGCAGCGGATGATGATTATGCCAATTTTGCCAAAGTGCGCAAACCTAAAGAAGAGCTGTTCATCCATATCTAATTTTTTTAGATATCACTTAATACCTATTCATTGCCCTGTAAAAGTAAACGCTGCTTTTACCGGGCATTTTTTTTATATTTCGGGGAAATAAGTTAAGCTATCAACAAGCCCGTTGCTGAGGTGTCTGCCGCTTACATTGCTAATTTTATTAATTTAAAGTCATGCCCGAATCCGTATCTCAAAGCCGTAAAGCGATTTTCCTGTATTTACTGTTTACGTTGTTATTCAGCGCCGTAGTTTGGGTGCTTACCATACATGCCACAGCTGCCGGACGTATTGGCAACCGTATCTATGGGTTTGGCATTATGTGGTGCCCGGCACTGGCTACCTATATCACCTGTAAACTCCTAAATCGCAATGTTTCCGGCCTGGCTTGGCAATGGGGTAATCCCAAATATCAATTATGGGCTTATCTGATACCGGTACTGTATGCTTTAGCGGCCTATCTCATTATTTGGACTGCCGGCTGGGGCGGTTTTTACAATAAGCCATTTATTACTCAGACCGCCCAGGAGTTAGGCTGGACCAAGCTATCGCCCGGATTATTTATCGTCCTGTTTTTTATAACAGAAGCGGTTATTGGCTTGCCGGGCAGCATGGCGACCGCCTTGGGCGAAGAAATTGGCTGGCGCGGATTTTTGGTGCCCGAACTTAGTAAGCTCACTGGTTATACCCAAACGTCGCTCATCAGCGGTATCATTTGGTCGGTATGGCATTATCCCCTGCTGGTTTTCAGTAATTATAATAATGGTGCTCCTGCTTGGTATGGCATGCTTTGTTTTACCGTAATGGTAGTGAGCATCAGTTTTGTATTTACCTGGTTCCGTATTAAATCCAACAGCTTGTGGACAGGCGTAATGCTGCATGCCAGCCACAACTTATTTGTTCAGGCCTTTTTTACGCCTATTACGGTGGATAATGGTCGTACCAAATGGTTTATCGATGAATTTGGCGCGGTAATTCCGGCAGTAACCGTATTACTGGCTATTTATTTCTGGACCCGGCGAAAGGAATTAAACTGGCCCATAGCTGCTGCAGCTTGAAATAAAAAACGCTGTCATTTCGACGAAGGAAAAATCTCTCAACGCATACTTATTTACAGCAGAAAATTTCTCTTTCGTCGAAATGACAGGATGGTTTTGTTAAATCTATCTGATTAGCTTTTGCAAGTCTATCCAAACAGCAGACCAAACACTTCCTCTATCCGGCCTACCGTTTTAATTTCGATATTGAAGCGGGACAGGTCCATTTCGGCCTTATCCTTTTTGCCCGAAGGCAGGTTGTATTTAGAAATAAATATCTGCTCAAAACCCAGTTTCTGCGCTTCGGCAATACGCTGCTCCACGCGGTTTACCGCCCGTATTTCGCCCGACAGGCCCAGTTCACCTGCAAAGCAGGTTTTAGATGAGATCGGAATATCCTCATGCGAGGATATAATCGCCGCCGCCAGTCCGAGGTCAATTGCCGGGTCTTCCACCCGGATGCCGCCGGTAATGTTCAAAAACACATCCTGATGACCGAGCTTAAAACCGCAGCGTTTCTCCAGCACGGCCAGCAGCATATTCATCCGGCGCGTATCAAAGCCCGTAGCCGAACGCTGCGGCGTACCGTAGGCCGAAGTGCTCACCAGCGCCTGCGTTTCAATCAGCATAGGGCGCAGGCCCTCCAGCGTAGCGCTGATGGTTACCCCGCTCAACGCTTCATCGCGCTGCGAAAGCAGAATTTCGGACGGGTTAGACACCTCGCGTAAACCGGCTCCCAGCATTTCATAAATTCCTAATTCGGAAGCCGAGCCAAAACGGTTTTTAATAGCCCGCAAAATACGGTACACATGGTGTTGGTCGCCCTCAAACTGCAATACGGTATCTACCATGTGCTCCAAAATTTTTGGCCCGGCAATGGAACCATCCTTGGTAATATGGCCGATTAAGAACACCGGGGTAGAACTCTCCTTTGCAAAGCGCAACAGCTCGGCCGTACACTCGCGTACCTGCGATACGCTGCCGGGCGTAGATTCAATGTGCGCCGAATACAAGGTCTGGATAGAATCTACCACCACCAAATCCGGCTGGATGGCTTCAATTTGCTTAAAAATGTTTTGGGTAGAAGTTTCGGTCAATATAAAGCACTCCTGGTTGCCTTTGGCTTTAGTTGCAGTTAAGGCTGTTAACCGCTCGGCGCGCATTTTAATCTGCCGGTCGCTTTCCTCGCCCGAAATGTACAGCACTTTCATATTGGGCATACTCAGTGCCACCTGTAGCATCAGGGTAGATTTACCGATGCCCGGCTCGCCGCCAATGAGCACCAGTGAGCCCGACACGATGCCGCCGCCCAATACCCGGTTCAGTTCCTGGTCGGGCGTAATAATGCGGTGTTCCTCGCTGTACTGAATGTTGGAAACCTGTACCGCCTTGTTAGCGCGCTGCAATGAAGTGGAACCGCCGGTGGCCTTCCAATCCGGAATAGCAGCATTCGATTTTTCAACTACCTCTTCTACAAAGGTGTTCCACTGCTGGCAGGCCGGGCATTTCCCCATCCATTTGGGCGATTCAAAACCACAGTGCTGACAAAAATATAATGTTTTAGTTTTAGCCATTTACCCCTCCCAACCCTCCCCGGCAGGGAGAGCTATATAAAAAAATTAACTACTTAGATCATTGCAAGGAACAAACCCATCTCGTAACTATACTTG
>CAXTCH010000088.1:0-10368 GCA_964241945.1 uncultured Mucilaginibacter sp. | reverse complement strand
AATATCCTTTTGGCAGCGAGATGCCCTGGGATTCTACCGGGCAGGAGGAAGTGTATATCTGGTCGAAATATTTTGGGTATGACGATAAGGCTGAAGTAACCATAAATGCCATTTTGGGCTACATGCCTGCCCTGCCACACTGGGGTTATAACGGTTCGGCGCGCCGGTACTGGGACTTTCTGTACGCCGGCAAACTCTCCCGCATCGAGCGAATGCTGCACCATTACGGCTCGGGTTTAAATGCCATACCTGTGCTTACGGAATATCGCACACAGCCCAATGATACCTACCTGCTACGGATAGGCTACGGCGGCACTTTAGGCGCTATCTCCAACATTACGCAGGAGGGGTTTGGCCCGGTTGCTTTCCATGCCTTTCCCTCCACTTTAAAAATCGACGGTATATCAGGCGATTATGGTTCCAACTTTTTCGGCTATGCGGTAAACACGGCTACATATATAGTAAACGACAAAGAACTGGGCTGGCTGGCCTTTGGCGGTAACCTGACCAAACGCGGCAACTGGATAGATGTATCATTAACCACTGCCGCCCAATCGCGCCTGTTTATTGCGCCGCTGCATTTATGGCTTACGCTGGATGCCGGTACCCTGCATAAAGTGAGCTTTAACCCGCAAAGCGGCGAAGTACAACTGGTGTTGGATAAAGCCGATGCTTACACGCCTAAGGCTTACCTGCATGCAGAGGGCAGAGCCTTCCGTATAAAACAACCGGCTTTAAAAGAGCGGGGCGCGTATGTAGTTGTATTGAAAAAAGATAAAACGACAGTAATGACTTTGCAGCGGAAGTAAACGCAAGAAACAGAAATTGAAGATACACCCCTCTTTATTAGGGGTAGTGCAAACCGCGCTGCCCTGCAATTCCCCTCTCAAGAGGAAACGCACGAATAGTATAAATTTGCAGTACCGTTCACGAGGTGTTTATGACCGCAAAAGCATGAGGTGTTGATCCTAAGGCAATTCTTTCTCGTTCACCGCCGGGTGCTCCCCGTTATCCGTCCGTTTAAAGGTTTGCTTCAGCATTATGGCGTTGTTAAACAAGCCGCAGTTGCGCAGGTAGAAAGTCCCGGCGGGGGTTAGGCCACTTGCATAATCCAGACGGTAGCGCAGGTTGGCGGTATTATCGCCGGTAAAAAGCGCTTCGCGCAGCGGGTACCAGGCGCCTTGTGCGCTGCATACCCATTGGTTGCCATATTGAGCCATGCGCGACTGATCGCCGGTTTCGGGTTCAAAGTTTTCCAGGAAAGAATACAGATAGTTTAAATAACTGACCGTTTGCGGCCGCTTAAAGCTGGCTATAAGCTGCCAGTTTTTATCCTGCTTGTCTTTAAAATAAGCCGTGTAAACGGTGGTATGGGTAACCTCGTCGGGTTGCGCATGAAGCAGAAAGCCATAGGTATGCTCCGCTTTCCAGGGGTATTGCAGATAGCTTTGACCGCCTGCACCTTCATTACCAAATTCGCCGCCGTGTACCTGCGCCCCTTTGCGGAGTAATATCACCTGCATGTCTTTGGCAATGGCCTTCGGGTCGTCGGTTACCTGCGGGCTCCATACCGAAAACAGTACCCGCCGTTCCTGTGCCGAGTTGACCTGCATACCGAAGTAGCCATAGGCAAAGCCATCGGCCATAAAGTAACTGCCGATTTTATCTTCACCGTCAGGCACCCTGATTTCGGTATAAAACCATTCCGCATTATTTTTAACTTCCTCAGGTAACCGATAATTCAAATGTACAGAAGGCCCCCGCCGTCCCCAATGGAAAAAGTTGCCTTCGTTATTTTTTACATAAAAAACAGCCGCCTGCGCACCGGTTACGGCCAAATCGGTAACACGCGCAAATTCACTGCTGCTTTTACTCAAGCCTTTCAGTTCAACCTTCACATATCCTTTTTGCCTGATCTCAAACCGGCCGAAATCAATGGTGGCAGTATCATGGTTGCTGAGCAGCCGGTTTTGCTGCTGACCGTTGGTACTTAGCTGCAATGTACTTTTTCCTGCAGGTACGCTTAAGCGCAAGGCAATGTGCACCGGCCCGGCCTGGTTGATATAAAAATACAGGGTAATCAGGCTGGCGGCGCTTGTCCAGTTTACCAGGCCCTCATTGGTGATTTGCGCCCGGCCTCCGTGTACCCAGGCATTTCCACCCAGCGGAATATAATTTTGCTGATTTGCCGGTTGGGCCCGAACGGCATGCCACAAGCCTGAAAGCATAAAAAGCCACACCCCTCTTTTACCATATTTCATTGATAGCGCATTTATAATACCCAAACTTACCAAAAGCTGGTGAAAAGTGCTTTTACAAGCCGATTTTACTTCAATCAGCCGCGTTTATAACTTGCAATCTGTTACATTTGCTAAGCTTACTGTCAACTACACCCTGCATCATTACCCATGAAAAAACGGCTCCCTGCTTATAAATTTTTATGCTTTACACTTTTGTTAACGGCTTTTGCCTTCAGCCTGAAAGCACAATCTAACCATACCTTTGCCCTGGGCGACAGCACTTTTTTGCTGGATGGCAAACCGTTCCAGATGATTTCGGGCGAGATGCACTGCCCGCGCATACCCCGGGCCTACTGGCATGAACGCATGAAAATGGCCAAAGCGATGGGCCTGAATACCATTGGCACCTATGTATTCTGGAATGCGCACGAGGCGGTGAAAGGCAAATATGATTTTAGCGGCAATAACGATATCGCTGCTTTTGTAAAAGCAGCACAGGAAGAAGGTTTATGGGTAATACTGCGCCCAAGCCCTTATGTTTGTGCCGAGTGGGAATTTGGCGGTTATCCCTGGTGGCTGCTTAAGGACAGCACCGTAAAAGTACGCAGCAAAGACCCTCGGTTTATAGCGGCGTATACTGATTATGTGAACCAGGTGGCCAGGCAGCTGGTACCACTACAGGTTACACATGGCGGCAACATCCTGATGGTGCAGTTTGAAAACGAATATGGCTCTTACAGTGACGACAAAAGTTACCTGACTTTAAACAAAGATATTTTCCGTAAGGCGGGTTTCGATGATATCCTGTTCACCTGCGACGGCCCTTCGCAGATGCCGCGCGGTTATTTGCCCGGCTACCTGCCTGCCGTAAACGGTGAGGAAGACCCGGCCAAAGTAAAGGAACTGATTAATAAATACCATGATGGCAAAGGCCCCTATTATGTAGCCGAATGGTACCCGGGCTGGTTTGATAACTGGGGCGGCAAACATGCCCATACTTCGGCAGATGAGGCAGCCAAAACGCTGGACAAAATACTGTCGGCCGGTATTTCCATCAACATGTACATGTTTCACGGCGGCACCACCCGCGGTTTTATGAACGGCGCCAATATGAACAAGCGCGAACCCTATGCGCCGCAGGTGTCCAGCTATGATTATGACTCCCCGCTGGACGAGTCGGGCAACCCAACCGAAAAATACTATAAATTCAGGGAAGTAATAGCTAAACATCTGCCTCCCGGCGCCCATTTGCCTCAGGTGCCGGCCAGCCAGCCAACTATGGCGATCCCCGACATCAGGTTAACCGCTTACGCCGGTTTGTTTGCCAACCTGCCTGCCCCGGTAAAATCGGCGCAGCCGCTGTGTTTTGAGGATTTGGACCAGGCTTACGGATTTGTGCTGTACCGCAGCCATATCTCTAAAAGCGGCATGTTGAAACTGACTGAGATGCGGGATTTTGCTACCGTGTACCTGAATGGAAAACAAATTGGCATACTTGACCGGCGTTTAAAGCAGGACAGCCTGATGCTGACTAACGTGCCCCAAAACGCTACACTCGACATTTTGGTAGAAAATAATGGCCGTATTAACTACGGGCCTTATTTAACCGACAACCGCCAGGGCATCACCCAAAAGGTAACCCTGAATGGCGCTGAAGTAAGAAACTGGCTGTTGTACCGCTTCCCGTTTAATGACCTATCAGGCGTAAAATTTTCAGCGCAGCCGGTAAAAAGTTTACAGCCCACTGTTTACAAGGGCAGCTTTATGCTGAGCCGGGTAGCCGATACCTATCTGGATATGCGGAACTTCGGCAAAGGTTTTGTTTTCCTCAACGGTATCAATTTGGGTAAATACTGGCAGGCGGGTCCGCAGCAAACCTTGTACATCCCGGCCGACTGGCTGAAAAAGGGCAAAAATGAGATTATGGTATTCGATGCCTTAAAATCTGGTCATACCCATGTTTCGTCGCTTAACAAGCCAATACTGGATGCACCTGTAATGGCAGAAACAAAACCATAAAAAGTTTTATCCACCGGGGGCGGATCAGAGAGGTTGACAGGGCTAAAAATGCTTCTCAGCCAGTACTTTCAATTCCGCAATAAACTTTTCCACCGCCTCATCGGGCGTAGCCCAGCTGGTTACCAAACGGATGGCCGCCTGATGCCCGTCGATGCGCTGCCACTGGTAAAAATCAAACTTTTCTAACAATTGCTGAATAACGGGCTGTGGCAGGATAGGGAAAATCTGGTTGGTATAAGATACTGTCAGCATGGAAAACCCCAATTCCTGTACGGCTGCGGATAGCTTTGCCGCCAGCTGGTTGGCATGCCGGGCCAGGTCAAAAAACAAATCCTCACGCAGTAATTCGGCAAATTGTACACCTAATACCCGGCCCTTGGCCATCAGGGCGCCGCGCTGTTTCAGGTGATACAAAAAATCCTTTTGCTGCTCAGGCTGATTAATAACAATGGCCTCGCCCAGCAGCGCGCCGTTTTTGGTGCCGCCAATGTAAAATACATCCGTGTACCGGCCAAGGTCGGGCAGGGTTACATTGCTGGTTTGGGCACATAAGGCCGAGCCTAAGCGTGCACCGTCCATAAACAGGTATAGCCCGTTTTCGTGGCAGCAGTTGTACAGGGCTATCAGTTCTTCGCGGGTGTACAGGGTGCCGATTTCGGTAGCGTTGGAGATATAAACCAGCCGGGGCTTGGTCATGTGCACTTCTTCAAACTTGCCTAAGATGGACAGAACATCTATCGGCCGGAGCTTGCCATCAGCCGTGTTGACCACTTCAACTTTATGGCCGGTGGCTTCTATGGCCCCGGCTTCGTGCACATAAATATGCCCGGTGGAGGCCGCAATTACTGATTCATACGGCCGCAGCACAGAGGCTATCACAATCAGGTTGGCCTGCGTACCGCCCGATACCAGGTACACACCGGCCTCCGGGTTTTCAATGCGCCGGCGGATAATTTCTACCGCTTCCCGGCTGTACTCATCATCACCGTAACCGCTCTGCTGCGACAGGTTGCTTTCGGTTAATGCCTTTAAAATGGCCGGGTGGCAGCCTTCGCTATAATCGTTTTTAAAACTAAATTTCTTCATGTACGGGCTTTATAAGCTTTGATGGGGTTACTATCAAATTTGAGTGCAATATATTAAGCATCGACCTATGCCGGGTATTCTCCGGGTGTTTATTACTGAATTTGTTACATGCGCTTAAGTGCAAAATATCAACCTTTAGTGTTAAACTTGGGTTATTAGTACATCGCATCAGTGTAAGCCAATTTATGAAAATAATCAGTACAAAAACAGCTGCCATTTTTGGCTGCTTTATAAGTTTGTTAATCACCCTGCAGGTAAACGCCATTACCATCACCCGCGTAGAGCCGGCCAACTGGTGGACGGGTATGAAAAACAAACAGTTACAAATACTGGTATATGGCCCTAATATCGGCCATTCCAAACTAACCATTCACTACCCCGGCGTTACCTTAAAGGAGGCTGCACAAACGGAAAGCTCCAATTATTTATTTGTTTATGTAAACATTGCCGGCGGCACAAAACCGGGCATGGTGCCACTGCGCTTTACCGATGGTGCACAGACCCTAACCTACAATTATCCACTTAAAGCACGAACCGACCATAACGGCGCACAAGGGTTTAACGCCGCTGATGTACTGTATCTGATTACGCCCGACCGCTTCGCCAATGCCAATACGGCGAACGACAACCTTGACGAAGCAACCGTGAACCGGAAAAACCCCAACGCGCGACATGGCGGCGACATGGAAGGCGTAAAACAGCACCTGGACTACATTAAAGATTTAGGCGTAACTACCGTATGGCTCAACCCTATTCAGGAAAACCGGATGAAGGGCGGCTCTTATCATGGATATGCCATTACTGATTTTTATAAAATAGACCCCAGATTTGGAAGCAATGAAGAATTCCGGTTACTGACGCAAGCCACCCATGCGCAGGGTATGAAGATGGTAATGGACATGGTATTTAACCACTGCGGCAGCTCGCACTGGTGGATGAATGATTTACCCTCAAAAGACTGGATTAATAACAACGGCCAGTATATGCCTACCAACCACGCTACCGTAAGTGTAATGGATATACACGCCTCGCCATCCGAGCGGAATACCTTTTTACACGGGTGGTTTTCACGGGGGATGCCGGATTTAAACCAAACCAACCGGCATCTGGCTACCTACCTTATTCAAAACAGTATTTGGTGGATTGAGTATGCCCGTATTGACGGCATCCGGCAGGACACCTACTCTTATATGGACCAAAAGTTTCTGGCCCGCTGGTGTAAAGAGGTAAATGATGAATACCCTAACTTTAATATAGTGGGTGAAACCTGGTATAACAAAAGCACCTCGTCGGCCTGGTGGCAACAGCATTCGGTTTTAAACGCCGATAACACTTACCTGAAAACTGCGATGGATTTTTCATTAACCTTTATTACCCAAACTGCCTTTGACAGCAAAACCGACAAAGATTACCTGACTTCTATTTATGAAGATATCGCCCAGGATTTCATTTACCCCGATCCGTATCATATTCTTATCTTTTTAGATAACCATGATATGAGCCGTTTTAACCGCGAAGAGGAAACCGATTTAAAACGGTATAAACAGGGCTTGGCATTTTTATTAACTACCCGCGGCATTCCTCAAATTTATTACGGTACCGAAATATTAATGACCGGCACTAAAGAACAGGGCGACGGAAAGCTGAGAAAGGATTTTCCGGGCGGCTGGACCGGCGACAGTACCAATGCCTTTACCAGCGCCGGGCGCACTGCTATGCAGAATGAAGCCTGGACGTATATGCAAAAACTGCTGCAATGGCGTAAAACCAGCGTTGCGGTTACTCAGGGCAAGCTGATCCATTATGCGCCCAACCAGAGCGGGGTATATGTGTACGGCCGTATGAAAGATCATCACGCCGTAATGGTAATGCTTAACAGTTCGCTTACAGATAAAAGCATCGCCTTAAACCGCTTCAGCGATATCATTACCGGTTATACCAAAGCGCATGATGTGATAACCTCCAAAACTTTCAATCTGAGCGATGGCAACATCACCGTACCCGCAAAAGGAGAATATATACTGGAGTTAAGTAATGAATAGCAGATAATTATTTATGCCGTGCCTGAGCACCGGACACCACGGCTATGGCGAATGCGCATTTTGAAGCTTCTGCCTAAAACCTTTTGTTTTCAAAGGTGTCTTGTATAATCAAGACAAGCTATTATGGAAACCTTTGAGATACCCGTAGGCCAAAGCCAGCGCCTGCTGCGGATTGAACCGCAAGCCGGGAACGCCTTTCGGATTTACGCAGTGGATAAAGCCGAAGACTGGCTGGATGAAGAAATGGCGCGTTCGGTAGATGTGCCCGAAGATGGTTTGCTGGGAACCATTACCGTAAAAGGCGAAAAGGATTTTAATTTTGATGGTACCGGCGCTTTTACCGGACAGGATTTGCAAAGTATTGCTGCCCAAATAGTAAGGCACCCTGATTTTAACAATCAGCAATAGCGCATTAAATATTTATTATCCTATTGTAAATCAATAGGATAGTATTGCTAAATAGACGCCTGTAAACCTGCATCTTACCATAAATTTTATAAATGACAATTAAATGAACCTGAATTTTAAATCTGGTTGTACTTTTGTTTAACAGTGTTAGATTATTTAATACTGATTAGTGATGGCAAGTAAAGACAGAATTTTGCGCTTAAAGGAAGAAACCAGGATTAACATTCTGGATGCGGCCCTTCACATTGTGAAAGAGGAGGGCTGGCAGGCTTTGAGCATGCGCAAAATTGCTGATGCCATTGAATATACCGCCCCTATTATTTACGAGTATTTCGCTAATAAAGAGGCTATTTTGCTGGAGCTTACCCGCAAGGGCTACCTGCTTTTAGCAAAAGAACTGGAGGCCGCCAAAAGCGAGCACCGTTCGCCCGCCAGGCAACTGGAAGCGATGTGGCTTACTTACTGGAATTTCGCTTTCGCCAATAAAGAATTGTACCAGGTAATGTTTGGTGTATCTACCAATTGTTGCTGTGAAATGATCAACAAGCTGCCCGAGGCCGAACTGCCCTGGGACTTGGTTACTGGCGCAATTGGCGAGCTGATGCACATTGACGATATGGATTCCGAAATCATCTGTACCAAGTACTATACCTTTTGGTCGGTGGTGCACGGGCTGGTCTCTATCAACTTACTAAGCCGCGGCTCATCCGATGAGATTAACCGCCAGGTACTCCGGGATGCAATTACCGGTATTATCCGTTCGATAACTCCTTAGTTGTTCCTCTCCACATCTACCCGTGTTAAACAAGTTAACACGGCTTAATTTTAAAATTTTTTCGTTAAACGCAATAGTTATGAAAACCTG
Source organism: uncultured Mucilaginibacter sp. (assembly GCA_964241945.1). Taxonomy (GTDB): domain Bacteria; phylum Bacteroidota; class Bacteroidia; order Sphingobacteriales; family Sphingobacteriaceae; genus Mucilaginibacter. Next base: position 1,708 of record CAXTCH010000088.1, on the reverse strand, counting down.
TCTCAAACACTCAACATTACTTAACACTGTTAAAAATACTAATGATGTTAAATTCATGTTATGGCGCCTCTCATTCATGGGCGTACAACTCATTAATCAATTTATGAAGTAATATTTCAAACCCCTATTCATTCACCCTATATCTATCTTATAGCAAAAACTTTACCTGCAAACAATCCACAACAAATCATCATGAAGAATCTTCTTTTAGCTCTTACAGCCATCGCCTTATACAGTTGCACGCCCAAGCCCCAGGCGGCACAGGCTCCGCCGCCGCCTGAATTGCCGGTAGCCAGCGTAGTTTCGGGCACACAAACCACTTATCAGGAATATCCTGCTTCCATTGAGGGCACCGTTAACGTCGAAGTTCGTCCGCAGGTAAGCGGCGCACTGGATAAGGTGTTTGTTGACGAAGGCGCCTTTGTAAAAGCGGGACAGCCGATTTTTAAAATCAACGAGCAGCCCTACCGCGCAGCGCTTAACAATGCACTGGCTGCCTTGCACGCTGCCGAAGCTGCCCAGGGCAATGCCCAGCTGGAAATTAATAAGTTGACGCCGCTGGTAGCCAACAAAGTAGTATCCGATTACCAACTAAAAAATGCACAGGCTACCTTTCAGGTAAATAAAGCCAATGTTGAATCGGCCAGAGCTAATGTAGCTACTGCGCAAATTAACCTGGGTTATACCCTGATTAAAGCGCCGGTAAGCGGCTATATCGGTCGCCTGCTGAAAAAGCAAGGCAGTCTGGTTAGTCCGCAGGATGCACAGGCTCTTACTGATTTATCAGACGTGCACGATGTACATGTTTACTTTGCTTTAGGCGAGAAAGACTTTGTACAGTTTAAACAGCAATACGCCGGTACATCCCTGCATGATAAACTGCAGCACCTGCCCCCGGTAAGCCTGATGCTGGCCGACGGTACCGAATATGCCAAACCCGGTAAAATTGATATGATTGACGGTCAGTTTGATAAAACTACCGGCGCCATTACGCTCCGGGCCAATTTTGTTAATCCCAACGGTTTGCTGCGTTCAGGCAATACCGGTAAAATACGCTTAAGTCTGCAACACAACAATACACTTATCGTACCGGAATCGGCTACGGTAGAGATGCAGGACAAGGTATTTGTGTTTGCCCTGGCCGATAGTAACAAAGTGAAAAAACTGCCGATCACGATTTCCGGCAAAAGCGGAAACAATTACCTGGTTACCGATGGCATTAAAGCCGGCGATCAGATTGTACTGAGCGGTATTGACCATTTGCAGGAAGGCAGTGTAATACACCCTGTACCTGCCGATAAGGCAGCTGCCGTTGCTAAAAACTAATTCTCAACTTAAACAACAACGTCATGTTCAGAAAATTCATAGAAAGGCCTGTACTTTCCACCGTGATCTCCATTTTGCTGGTGATTGTGGGGGTACTGGGCCTAACCAAACTGCCGCTGCAGCAGTTTCCGGATATTGCACCGCCCGCAGTACTGGTAACCGCTGTATATCCCGGCGCTAACGCCGAAACGGTATTGCGTTCGGTAGCGCCTTCACTGGAAGAATCCATCAACGGGGTGGAAAACATGAGCTACATGAGCTCAACCGCCAGTAATGACGGTTCACTGGCCATTACCGTATATTTTAAACAGGGTACCAACCCCGATCAGGCGGCAGTAAACGTACAAAACCGGGTAACCCAGGCCACCAGCCAGTTGCCGGC
>CAXTCH010000087.1:0-10418 GCA_964241945.1 uncultured Mucilaginibacter sp. | reverse complement strand
TAAAAGGCATGCTGCCCGTTGGTGCCCGGCTCGCCCCAAATAATCGGGCCGGTTTGGTAATCCACCGGGTTTCCGTTGCGGTCTACCGATTTACCGTTACTTTCCATATCGCCCTGCTGAAAGTAAGCCGAAAAACGGTGCATATACTGATCATAAGGCAAAATAGCCTCTGTTTCGGCACCGTAAAAGTTGTTATACCAAATGCCCAGCAACCCCATAATTACAGGAATATTCTGCTCCAGCTCCGTACTTTTAAAATGCTCGTCTATAGCATAAGCGCCGGCCAGTAGTTCCTGAAAATTATCGAAGCCGACACTTAAACAAATAGACAGCCCGATAGCGCTCCACAGCGAGTAGCGACCGCCTACCCAATCCCAAAATACAAACATGTTTTTAGTATCAATACCAAACTCAGATACCCCCTTGGCATTGGTAGACAGTGCAGCAAAGTGCTTGGCTACATCTCCCTCAGCAGCGCCCTTGCTCAAAAACCAGTCGCGGGCGGTATGGGCATTGGCCATGGTTTCCTGCGTGGTAAAGGTTTTAGAGGCAATTAAAAACAGGGTAGTTCCCTGCCGCAGGCCTTTCAACGTTTCGGCAATCTGGGTGCCGTCCACGTTTGATACAAAATGCATGTTCAGCTGGTTCTTGTAAGCTTTCAATGCTTCGGTTACCATCACCGGGCCCAGGTCCGAACCGCCGATACCGATGTTGACTACATCGGTAATTGCCTCGCCGGTATAACCCTTCCACTCCCCACTGATGATGGCCTGGCTAAAATCGCGCATCTGCGCCAGTACCGATCTTACCTCAGGCATTACATCTTTACCCTCAGCATACACCGGCTGGTTATCCTGCTTGCGTAAGGCGGTATGCAGTACCGGGCGGCCTTCGGTTTGGTTAATAACCTCGCCGCTGAACATCGCCTCAATTGCCTCTTTTAGCCTACACTCTTTTGCCAGTTGTACTAATAAGGCCATAGTCTTTTCATCGATGCGGTTTTTTGAATAATCAAACAACACGTCGTTGAAAAGTATCGAAAACTTTTTAAAACGTTGATTGTCATCAGCAAAAGCATATTTTATCTCAGCTCCTGCCGACTCGTTAAAATGGTCGGAAAGATATTTAAATGCCTCCGTTTGGGTAAAATTGATATTTGGCAGCATAGTTGAAGTATTTGTGGCAAAATAAGCCATTTTTTATCTAATAAATTTTATCGCGTTATCTGTATCCCTAACACCTAAAAACCATATAAGTGTTAGCCTTACATTTAATTTTTAAATATTTGCAAATAATCGTCGCGGTTGTTTTGAATATTTAATTTATTAATTATTATATTTGAGATATTGATGATTAAATGGCAGCTTTTTTAACAATTTAATTAACCCTCTAACACAAAATCACTATGTTCGAAAAACTTTTTTCGCTTGTAAAAAGCAACGCCGGTAAAGCAGTGATTGAAAACCCGGCGGTTCCGGCTGAATACCGCGAAGCTGTGATTAACGAAGCTTCAAGTTCTATTATTGAGGTGCTGAAAGGTCAGATGGAAAGCGGAAAAATCAACGACCTGATTAAGTTTTTTCAGTTAAGCAAAGTAGCCAACACCGCTTTGGTAACCAGCACCATTAATAAGTTTGCCAACCGGCTGAACAAATTTTATGATATTGATCCGGCTTCAGCGCAATCTATTTCCGGCATGTTGATCCCGTCGGTAATGCAGCAAATGGTACAGCAATCACGCAACGAGAGCAACCAGGAAGTGGCTTTGAGCACCATGCTCTCTACCCTGAACGGTAACCAGGCTGATTTAAGCGCACTGGTTCACCAGTTGATGGTGGCATAACCTCACAAGATTTTATCCTGTATAACAAAAGAGAGTGGCTGATGAAGTGCACTCTCTTTTGTTGTTTAAGGACTGCGTTTTGTTGTGCCCGCAAAAGGCAGTGCTACAGCAGTAACCTACACAAGGGGTCATCGCATGCAAGTTTAATTAAGATTACATCAACCTTGTTACGTTAAGCAGCCCACACCGGCAGTACCATAGCGGTAGCCTGTATACGAGGTTGAAAATTATGTGCAACATATGGTGCACAGCTTCATTTGCATTTCAATAACCAGCCGTTACCCCTCTTTTACCAAATAATTGTATTTTTGGCACTTCTTAATTTTGAGTAAACGATGAGTCAGCGCATAAAAATTAAAGCAATTTTAGAAAGTACGCCCACAGATACGCAGGTAACTGTAAAGGGCTGGGTACGCACGTTCAGAAATAACCAGTTTATTGCTTTAAATGACGGCTCTACCAATCAGAATTTACAGGTGGTGGTTGACTTTGAAAACACCGACTTCGAAACCCTGAAACGTATTACCACCGGGGCTGCCATCAGCGCTACCGGAAATTTAATTGAGTCGTTAGGCAAGGGGCAGAAAGTAGAAGTTAAAGCCACCAAAATTGAAATCCTGGGCGACAGCGACCCGGAAAAATACCCGCTGCAACCCAAAAAACACAGCCTGGAATTTTTACGGGAGATTGCCCACCTGCGTTTCCGTACGCAAACTTTCGGCGCTATTTTCAGGGTGCGTAACAGTCTGGCTTTTGCTGTGCATCAGTTTTTGCAGGAGCGGGGCTTTATTTACCTGCACACCCCGGTTATTACCGCTTCAGATGCCGAAGGCGCGGGCGAAGCCTTTAAGGTAACCAACTTTGATCTGGCCAATCCGCCGAAAACCGAAACCGGTGAGATTGATTACAAACAGGACTTTTTCGGCAAGGCCACCAACCTCACCGTATCCGGTCAGTTGGAAGGCGAACTGGGCGCTATGGCCCTAAGCGATATTTACACCTTTGGTCCTACCTTCCGTGCTGAAAATTCAAATACCACCCGCCACCTGGCCGAATTTTGGATGATTGAGCCCGAAATGGCGTTTTATGATTTAGATGATAACATGGACCTGGCCGAGGCCCTGTTAAAATACACCATCAACTATGCTTTGGAGCATAATGCGGATGATCTGGCTTTTTTAAGCCAGCGTTTGCAGGAAGAAGAAAAGAGCAAGCCGCAGCAGGAACGTTCGGACATGACCTTGCTGGAAAAACTGCAGTTTTGCCTCACCAACGATTTTGAACGCTTAACTTACACCCAGGCGATTGAAATTTTAAAAGAGTCTACCCCCAACAAGAAAAAGAAATTTCAATACCCGATTGAGAACTGGGGAGCCGATTTACAATCGGAACATGAGCGCTATCTGGTAGAGAAGCACTTCAAAAAACCGGTGATCTTAACGGATTATCCTAAAGCGATTAAAGCTTTTTATATGCGTCAAAACGACGACGGGCAAACTGTGCGGGCCATGGATATCCTGTTCCCCGGTATTGGCGAAATTGTAGGCGGCTCGCAGCGCGAAGAACGCCTGGATAAACTGGAGCAGCGCATGGACGAGATGGGTATCCCGAAAGAAGAATTATGGTGGTACCTGGATACCCGCCGCTTCGGCGCCTGTCCGCATGCTGGCTTTGGGCTGGGTTTTGAGCGCCTGGTATTATTTGTTACCGGTATGGGTAATATCCGGGATGTGATACCGTTTCCAAGATTTCCGAAAAACGCTGAATTTTAAGCAAAAAGGCTGCCTGTACGAGCAGCCTTTTTGCTTAATCAGACTTTAATTTTTAAAATTCATCTGCACGATGTATCTTTAACTAAACTTTTAGGTACATGTATACTATAGTGAAGTGGTGCATCATCATTTGCTGCTTTTTCCCGTTTACGGGCATCGCCCAATTTAGAATTACCGGGCAGGTAATCAACCTAACTACAAAAAAAGGAGTGCCCAAGGTTACCGTATTTTTGAGTAATGCAACCAATGGGACGGCTACCGATGAAGACGGCCGGTTTATTTTAACTAATGTAAAGCGCGGGCAGTATGATATGGTGCTTACTTCAATTGGGTACGAAACCTATCATGTACCTGTGGTGATCAATAGCGATCTTACCTTAAATGATATTCCATTAACCCAAAAGAGCATTGAGCTGCAGGCGGTAACCATTAGCTCCGACCCTAACCGCGAGCGTTACCTGGCAGAATTTAAGCGGGAATTTTTGGGCATGTCGGAGTTTGCCAGGCAATGTAAAATTACCAATCTCGACATTGTAAATATCAGGAACGACAAAAAGCACAACCGGCTTACGGCCAATACCGATACTTACCTTGACATTGTAAACGAAGCTTTAGGCTATCGCATTAAATACTATCTAGATGAATTTGTGAGAGACCGCGACAGCAACATGATCTTCTATCAGGGCTCGTCTGCTTTTGAAGAATTGAAGGGTAGTCCGCGCCAGATGAAACGGTGGGCGAAGAACCGGGAAGATGCTTATTACGGCTCATCTGAGCATTTTCTGCGGGCCTGCATTGGTAACAACATCGAGAGCGAAGGTTTCCGGGTATTGCGCCTGGTGGAGAAGCCCAACATCAAACGTAAACCGGACAGCCTGATTAAAGCCAGGCTCCAATTTTTTTATCACAATCCCGAACCGGATTCGGTGAGTTACTGGGAGAAGCAATCAAGGGAACCTAAGGTATTTCGTTACCTGATAAAAGAGCCGCTGAATATTTCGGTATTCGCCAGGCGTACCGACCAGGTAGGCCTGTATGCCTTCGGGATAAAAGACATGTTATATATTATGTATACCAAAAAAGGCTTTGATAATGCCATTGCCCCTACCATATACCAGGACCCCGGCGCCCCCGACTATTTAACCACCATTGCTACCTTTAAAAATGCCTATGCCTTTTTTGACAGCAACGGTATTGTGACCGATCCGAGAGATGTGGTTTATGATGGTTTCTGGACGCGTAACCGCATTGCCGAAATGCTGCCGGTAGATTATGAGCCCGCACCCCAGTAATAGCATCAGGGCTTCAGAATGCCTTCTGTTTTCAGCCAGCCCATAAAATTATCCGTCCACATGTCGCTTTCTAAACCCTGCTTTTTCATACCGAAGCCGTGACTGCCTTTTGAAAAAAGGTGCAGCTCGGCCGAATGCTTGCTATCCAGCCAGGTTTTATATAACGTCCAGCTGTGCAATTGTAAATCAAAGGTGTCATTTGAGGCGGCGGCGATAAACATAGGCGGAGCATCCGCAGGTACATTCACCTGCATTTCGGCTGGAAAGTAAGCATACACCGGCGCCACAAAATCGGGCTTGTTGGCAGGAGTATAACCAAAGGCGGTTGCAGCAGTAACGGTACCACCGGCAGAAAAGCCCATAATGCCAATCTTTGATGGTGAGATGCCGTACTCGGCAGCATGGCTGCGCACATAAGCAATCGCTTCCCTACCGTCGGCAATGGCCATACTGATTACTTGCTTTTTCTCTTTATCTGCCGCAGGGTTATTGCGGTCCGCATTTTCCTGCTTGTAAGGGTCGCTGCCGGTAATGTGCATTAAACGGTACTCCAGTAAAAAGGCAGTAATTCCCATCTTTTGCAGCCACAGGCCCACATTATACCCTTCATTGTTGATGGAAAGCGAATGAAAGCCGCCACCGGGGCAAATCACAACAGCTATGCCGGTGGGCGCGTGGGTACGATCGGCCGGGTAAACGGTTAAGGTAGGATTTACTACATTATAGATAGCGTTGGAATGATACATGTTATCGGCGCTTTCCTTTTGCTGCCAGTTCCAGCTTTCGGAGCCGGGAGCTCCCCCCTTATATAATCGTATTACCTTTTGCTGGGCATGAGCCGCCATAGCAAGCAACCCTATAGCAAGTACCAGTACCTGTTTTTTCATGAGCGAAGATTAATAATTGGTTGTTGACACCCCAGCTGCAAGAAGCACCGGGTATCACAAATATAACAGAATTTAAGTGGCAGGTGGCATACCTCATTTATCTTCACACTCTCAAACAAAAAAGGGTGGCCTGTTCTACAGGCCACCCTTTTAAATATATAAGCTTTACTTACTGCGCTTGCTCTTCGGGCGCTTTGCTTTCGCCTTCTTTCTTTTTGGCGGTTACCTTCATTTCGTTGGCTTCTTTGTCAAAATCCACTTCCATAATGTCGCCTTCCACAAGCTCACCTTTCAGAATTTCTTCTGCAATCGGGTCTTCCAGGTATTTCTGGATGGCGCGTTTCAAAGGGCGGGCACCAAAGTTCTGGTCGTAACCGCGTTCGGCAATTACTTCCTTAGCGTTATCGGTCAGCTCGATGGTATAACCCAGTGAGTTGATACGGCCGAACAGTGATTTCAGCTCGATGTCGATAATCTTGAAAATGTCTTCCTTGCTCAATGAGTTAAACACAATTACATCATCCACACGGTTCAAAAACTCAGGAGCGAAAGCGCGTTTCAACGCATTTTCAATTACCCCTCTTGAGTGTGCGTCAGCCTGGTTTCCTTTCGCAGCGGTATTGAAACCTACACCCTGACCAAAGTCCTTCAACTGACGTGCACCGATGTTAGAGGTCATGATGATAATGGTATTCCTGAAATCCACCTTACGGCCTAAAGAGTCGGTCAGCTGGCCTTCATCCAATACCTGCAGTAGGATGTTGAACACATCCGGGTGCGCTTTTTCAATCTCATCCAGTAATACGACAGCATATGGTTTACGGCGTACTTTCTCTGTCAGCTGTCCGCCTTCTTCATACCCTACGTAGCCCGGAGGCGCACCTACCAAACGCGACACGGCGAATTTTTCCATGTACTCGCTCATGTCAATCTGTATCAGGGCATCCTCGGTGTCGAACATAAAGCGGGCCAGCTCTTTGGCCAACTCGGTTTTACCTACACCTGTAGGACCTAAGAAGATGAATGAACCAATCGGCTTTTTAGGATCTTTTAATCCGGCACGGGTACGCTGAATAGCTTTCGCCAGTTTCTTCACCGCTTCATCCTGACCGATAATCTTATCTTTAATCTTATCGCCCATGTTCAGCAGCTTCTGGCTGTCAGCCTGGCCTACCTTTTGTACCGGGATGCCGGTCATCATGGCTACCACTTCAGCAACGTTATCTTCAGTTACGGTATAACGTTTTGATTTGGTTTCCGCTTCCCAGCTGGCTTTGGCATGATCTAATTCTTCGAGCAGGTGCTTTTCGGTATCACGTAATTTAGCCGCTTCTTCATATTTCTGGCTGCGCACTACGCGGTTCTTCTCTACCTTAATCTGCTCAATTTTCTGCTCAATATCCAAAATGTTTTGCGGCACATGGATATTAGTTAAATGCACGCGTGAGCCTGATTCGTCCAGGGCATCAATAGCCTTATCCGGTAAAAATCGGTCGGTAATATACCGGGCGGTTAAGTTTACGCAAGCCAAAATCGCTTCGGGCGTATAAGTAACCCCGTGGTGTTCTTCGTACTTATCTTTAATGCGGCTTAAAATCTCAACAGTTTCGTCGATAGAAGCCGGTTCCACCATTACCTTTTGGAAACGACGGTCTAAAGCGCCGTCTTTTTCAATGTATTGGCGGTATTCATCTAACGTAGTAGCGCCGATGCATTGTATTTCTCCGCGGGCCAGGGCCGGTTTAAACATGTTCGAGGCATCCAGTGAACCTGATGCACCACCGGCGCCTACAATGGTATGGATTTCGTCAATAAACAAAATCACATCCGGCGATTTTTCCAGCTCGTTCATCACGGCTTTCATACGCTCTTCAAACTGGCCGCGGTATTTGGTACCGGCCACCAGTGAAGCCAGGTCTAACGTAACTACGCGTTTGTTAAACAATACACGCGATACTTTTCGCTGTACAATGCGCAAGGCCAAACCCTCGGCAATGGCCGATTTACCCACACCCGGCTCACCGATCAGTATCGGGTTGTTCTTTTTACGGCGTGACAGGATTTGCGACACGCGCTCAATCTCTTTTTCGCGGCCCACAATCGGATCCAGCTTTCCTTCTTCGGCAGCTTTAGTCAAATCGCGGCCAAAGTTGTCCAGTACCGGGGTTTTTGATTTGATATCAGAAACCTTTTTGGGCTGACTAAAAGAGTCGTCCTCTTTAAAGTCGTCTTCGCCACCGGTGGATGAACCTGGCATCTCATCGGTAATATTATTTTTATGCGATTCCACTTCGTGTTTAAAGATATCGTAGTTGACGTTGAATTGCATGAGTAATTGTGAGGCAATATTATCCTCATCGCGTAAAATCGACAGCAGCAAATGCTCAGTGCCAATAATATCGCTTTTAAAAATTTTTGCTTCCAGATAGGTAATCTTCAATACCTTTTCTGCCTGCTTGGTCAGCGGAATGCTGCCAATGTGTACGTTTGTGCCGCTTGTGCCCTTCACTGCATCCTCTATAGCGCGACGCAGTCTGGCTGTATCAACATTTAAGCCTTTTAATAACTTAATTGCTATACCATCGCCATCACGGATGAGTCCCAGCAGTAAGTGCTCCGTACCAATATAGTCATGTCCAAGGCGCAAAGCCTCTTCCCTGCTGTAGGAAATGACATCTTTTACACGTGGCGAAAATTTAGCTTCCATATATAGTACCCTTCTTATATAAAATGTGAGTATCTGTATACCTCAGTAGTCGGTTAACAGATGGTATACTTACTGTTAACAACAATGCTGCCAACCTTAATTGTTTCAACGGCAGATGCAATAATTATTTTGCAATCTATTAAACATTGTCAAATTCTAATAATTAATGCCGGTTTATTTCATTTAACGTGTGTTTGAAGCAATTAGGTATGCTTTTTTATAGGTATTCAATAATATTTCCGGCGCATGGTTAAACGCTTCTGCCATGCTATTCACGCTGCCTGCAATTATTACAGCCGGCAGCTACCACTTCTGCCATACAGGCAGACGGCGGGACACTCTTACACAGTATATAAAACTGAACCCCCTGCAAATGGTTATGACATGAAACCCTATTAAAATATGAGATTTCAAAACAAGGTTTGTTTGGTAAGCGGCGGCACATCGGGCATTGGCCGTGCGGCTGCCGAGCAGTTTGGCCGCGAAGGCGGTACGGTAATAGTAGTGGGCCGCAAGCCCGATGAAGGCGCCGAAGTGGTAAATGCCATTAAAGCATCAGGTGCCGACGCGTTATTTATACCAACGGACATAGGCGACCCGGCGCAGATTGAAGCCTGCGTAAAAACCGTAGTTGACAAATATGGCCGCGTAGATGTAATTGTAAACGATGCCGCCATGATGACCTTTACCCCCATAGTAGATTTAAGTATTGACGACTGGGATAAGGTGATGCAGGTAAACCTGCGCTCCATGTTCCTGTTTGCCAAGTATGCGCTGCCCCACATGCAAAACGGCGCTTTTGTAAACCTTAGTTCGGTGCACGCGCATGAAACCACACCTAATGTGTTGCCTTATGCAGCTACCAAAGGCGGTATTGAAGCGTTTACGCGCGGCCTATGCCTCGAATATCCTTCCACACAGGCCCGTTTTAACTGCGTGGCCCCCGGTGCGGTAGACACGCCCATGCTATGGGACAACCCTAATGTAAAAGACGGCAAAGAAAAAATACAAGGCGCTATTGGCAAACCCGAAAACTTGGCCGCTGCCATCTGCTTTCTGGCGTCTGATGATGCAGCTTATATTAACGGCACCACCCTGGTAGTGGACGGCGGCCGGTTGGATATTTTATAAGCCTGATGAATTAGAATAATTAATAAATATGGAATGTTGAAGTGAGGTTTTATTTCCCTGCTTCGGCATTCATCACTGATATTTTTTAAAAACAACCGATAGATAACCGCACATGAAAAGCAAATTTATGTTCAGCACCGGTATTGAAAACAGCTACCCTACCATTATGGTGAATGGCAAAAAGGAACGGGTGGATGAACTGGAAAAAACCGGGCATTATGAGCATTGGAAAGAAGATTTCGGGCTGGTAAAAGGCCTGGACATTGAGTTTTTGCGCTGGGGTCCGCCTTACTACAAAGTACATACCGGCCCGGGGCAATATGATTGGTCTACCGTGGATGAACCGGTGGAAGAGTTGAAGCGTTTAGACATTTGCCCGATTGTGGATCTTTGCCATTTTGGTGTGCCCGATTGGATAGGCGATTTTCAGAATGCCGATTTTCCGCAATATTTTGCTGAGTACGCCAAAGCATTTGCCACCCGGCACCCGCATGTGAAACTGTATACACCGGTTAACGAAATTTTTGTAGCCGCCATGTTTTCGGGTCAATATGGCTGGTGGAATGAGTGCCTGAGCAGTGATCAGGCTTTTGTGACCGCGCTTAAACACCTGTGCAAAGCCAATGTACTGGCCATGCATGCTATTTTGGAAGTGCAGCCCGATGCGACCTTTATACAGAGCGAGTCATCAGAATATTTTCACCCCGAAGACCCCGGCTGCCGCCATTTAACCCATTTTTTGAATGAGAAGCGCTTCTTGTCGCTGGACCTCTCATACGGTCATCC
>CAXTCH010000086.1:0-10459 GCA_964241945.1 uncultured Mucilaginibacter sp. | reverse complement strand
GGGTTAACCCGGCTATATGAGTATATCAAATTCAAAAGCTTTATGCTTAAAGATTTAACCAAATAAGCATATTTTTATCGTTCAAGTTTAATAGTTGTTGAAGGTTACGGATAGCTGAGATAGGTGAGGGCAGCTTCCGTCGTTGTTGATTCTGCTTACCATCTGCAAGCTGCACGAATTAAATGAACAATATGGCGCAGCCACTAACATTAATGAAGTTGATTCCGTTAAAAGGAATGGTTAACTCGTTTGTTTTGAGTTAATTGAAAAATAGAGTAGGTCCCCGGCGCAAGGCTGGGGATCACTTTTTCAATTGAGTATCCGTCCAGATGTTTTATCATTATAGGGCTTTATGGTCATGGCTCCACCGCGGTGTGTCGATGTCAAAGCCGAATAAATCCAAAGCCCGCACTACCGATTGCGTTACCATTTCATCTATCGACTGTGGCTGCAGGTAAAAGGCGGGAACGGGCGGCATTACAATAGCACCCATTTCGGTTACGGCGGTCATGCTTTTTAAATGTCCCAGGTGCAGGGGCGTTTCCCGGAACATTAGTACCAGCCGGCGGCGTTCTTTCAACACCACGTCCGCTGCTCTCGACAATAAATTGCTGGTAACACCGGTAGCTATTTCAGACAGGGTTTTCACCGAACAGGGGGCAATCAGCATGCCCAAAGTTTTAAAAGAACCGCTGGAAATGGCTGCACCGATATCTGACAGGGGATAAACCTTATCTGCTAATTGTAAAAGCTCTTCGTGCTTAATATCAGTTTCATAAGTGCGCACCATTTCTGCTGCCTTACTGATCACCAAATGCGTTTCCACGTCCTCATGCTTCAACAACTCCAGTGCACGTATACCGTACTGAATGCCTGTAGCGCCGCTGATACCGATAATAATTTTAGGTTTCTTTTCCATTTTAAAATATCCGCTTTCACAGCCGGTGAGGTGTCTGCTTAATAACTATCACATTAAGGTAGTTATCATGCGGCGTTAAGCAAATCACGGGTAAAAGTAAAGAAATAAGCAACAACATGTTCGGCATTCGCTATTGTTGGATTATTGTTGAGTAAAAGGCCAACGGTATTTGGTCAATTTTTGATGCAAATATCCCCCGCGCTTCATCGTATCTGCCACGGTGTCGTCGCCGGTAAGTGTTTCGTCCGACAATTTGGGCACGGCAATACGTTGTGAACTATAAATGCCCGAGTGCCCGCTGAAGATGTAGGCGGTAAAGCAGGCTACGGCAAATAGCAGTACATGTTCGCCCCCAAAAAGTTCAACGCCCATAAAGGTACAGGCCAGCGGTGTATTGGTGGCTCCCGCAAATACGGCAATAAAGCCAAGCGCAGCAAAAAGGCTTGCCGGCGCATTTAACAAGCTTGATAAGGTATTGCCCAGGGTGGAACCAATATAAAACAACGGGGTAACCTCGCCGCCTTTAAAGCCGGTGCCTAAAGTGAGGGTAGTATAAATAGTTTTCCATAACCAGCTCCACGTATCAGCGCCACCGGGATGGAATGATGAAGGAATGGTAACGGCTCCGGGGTATTCGGCGTCGATGCCCAGACTAAGATAATCGGGTTTACCTATTAACAGGGTTAAGCCGATGATTACTAAGCCGCCAAACACCGGAATCATCCATTTATGCTTAAAAATACGCAGACATACCGCTTTAATTTCATGCACCAAGCCTGCAAACAGGTAGCTGGCCAAGCCGAAACAAGCAGATGCTGCAATAACTTTAGCCAACAGCAAAACATCGAAATTTAAAAAAGGACTAAACAAATAACTGGCGGCAGGCAAAGCATCCAAATGATAATGTACATGTGAAATGTGCCAGGTGGCCACCGTGAGGTCGCCGATAACGGCGGCTATCAGCGCGGGCAATAAAGCATCATATTGTAAGCGGCCAATGGTAAGCACTTCCATGGCAAAAATGGCCCCGGTTACCGGCGTACCAAAAACGGCTCCGAAGCCGGCTGCTACGCCGGCCGTCAGCAGTAAGCGTATATCCGGGCCGTTTAGTTTAAACCACCGCCCAAACATGGCCGCAATGCTGCCGCCGATTTGCACAGCCGTACCTTCACGTCCGGCCGAACCGCCGAAAAGATGAGTAATAATCGTCGTAATCAGGATGATGGGCGCCATACGCTTTGGTACGCCTCCGCCTTCCTCGTGTATCTGCTCTATAATCAAATTATTCCCTTTTTCTGCTGATTTACCCAAAAACCGGTAGATGAAGTGAATAAGTAACCCGGCCAGCGGCAGCAAAAAAAGCAGCCATGTATGCTGAAAGCGAAAATGAATAGCAGAGTTAAGCAACCACAGGAAAAAAGCAACTATGCTGCCGGTTACTATTGCCACCGGCAGCACCAAAAAACTCCAGCGTATGAGATATTTTGAAATTTTATAATGCTGGTTAAAGGAAAATATAATTGGAGTTGCCATTCAATTTAGATGATAAATAAAGTTAAATGTGTATAGATGTGCCGGTGATGATGAGCCACGACATGCCGTAAAGAAATTGCACAGCAAATAGGGGCTTCGCCTGTATTAATCCGCAAGTGCAGAAAGCCAAGCCTGGTAAGCGGACATGAGCCGGGGAGCCCGGATGAAATCCGGAAAATAATGAGTTGATATAAATTTAATTTCTGACGCACCTGCAAAAGTTTAAACACGGGTTAATAACCTGTTGAATTTTGTTTGCAGGTGTCATCAGCACGAGGCGGTTATTTTAAACGGAAGACACCATTTCCGTTGCTTCAAATATAATTATATTAAGTTTGAAATAGCAAATGCAAAGTGAACATGAGGTAGTTACAGGTGGTGTGAATCTCACTGTTAAAAGCACTCGTATTTTTGCTGTCAATTAAGCTAAGTTTGTAAATACAGATAACAGTTCAAGTTAATCAGACCGATGTTGCAAACATCAGTGGTGTAAACCCGCTTTATAAATTTATGAGAAAGATTACCGGTTATTTAATATTAACGCTGTTATTGAACAGCCTTGCCTCGATGGTTTCTGTTGCGCAGCCCTCAGAAAATTCGTCTTACCCACCGCAATATGGCCAGCCGTTTAAAGGGGTGCCTGACAGTCGTGATGTAAATATGTATCAGGTAAACACCCGCGCTTTTAGTCCGGATGGAACTTTCAAAGCTGTAACGGCCAGATTGGATTCAATCAAAGCTTTGGGCATTAACGTTGTATACCTGATGCCTATTTATCCGGTTGGCGTGTTAAAAGCTACCAATTCGCCCTATGCCACCAAAGATTACAATGCGGTGGGCAGCGAATTTGGTACGCTGGATGATTTGCGTGCCCTGGTTAACGGCGCCCATCAGCGAAACATGGCCGTGATGCTCGATTTTGTAGCCAATCACACCTCCTGGGATAATCCCTGGATTACGGAGCATCCTTCATGGTATGTGAAAGACAGCACCGGGAACATTAAATATCCGCAAACATGGCGCGACGTTGCTCAGTTGAACTTTGACAACCCAGATCTTCGCCTGGCGCTGATTCATTCCATGAAAGCATGGGTATTTAAAGCTAACGTTGACGGATTCAGGTGTGATTATGCAGACGGGCCGCCGGTTGATTTTTGGAAGCAGGCTATTGATACCCTGAAAACCATTAAAACACACAAACTGCTGTTTTTGGCCGAAGGCAGCCGCCCGGCCAATTTTACGGCCGGGTTTACTTACAACTTCGGCTTTAATTTTTATGGTAATCTGAAAGAGGTGTATGCCCGAAATAAATCGGTTAAATCTATCGACACCATTAATGTAAAAGATTATGAAAGTGCCGGAGCAGGGCAGGAGATGGTACGGTATCTTACCAATCATGATGTTAACAGTTCCGACGGTACAGCGCTGGATCTATTCGGAGGTAAACAAGGCTCGATGGCCGCCTTTGTGGTGGTTGCCTACATGAAGGGCATACCCATGATTTATAACGGGCAGGAGATAGGAACACCGTACCGGCTGGTGTTTCCGTTTAAAAGCGCTCATATTAACTGGGATATTCACAACCTTGATATGACGGCGGAATACAAAAAAATTCTTGCGTTCAGAAGCCGCAGTTTAACCGTCAGGAGAGGTAAGCTTGATTCGTATAACAGTGACGATGTTTGTGCATTTACTAAATCAAACGGTGGTAAAAAGGTGTTGGTGCTGTCCAATTTAAGAAATAAGGGCGTTGCCTATGCTGTTCCCGCTCAACTCTCAAATACTTCTTGGAGAAACGCATTTAATAATTCGAGGCAAATTTTAAGCAACCAGGTACTGTTGGCCCCTTATCAATACCTTGTGCTGGAAAACTAATAATAATGTTGATAACAACAATGCCCCATAATTCCTTACAGGGCATTGTTGTTATCAGTTTTATATAGTTTACTATTGGCAGTAAATTGCCCAAGAAGATCATTTAACTATCCGGGTTCCCCTCCCGGTGTGATAGTTTAGTGGCCAATTTGTTTTGTTTTTTAGGCTCATCTCCCAGTATGATGCCCCAGGGCTTCAGGCTTTCCACACGGTCAAATATAATTTTCATCACTGCAATTACCGGGATGGATAAAAACATGCCGGGTATTCCCCAAACCATTTCTCCTATAATTACACCCAATACGGTAATCAATGCATTGATACGCACTTTGGAGCCTACTATTAAAGGGAGCAATAAATTGCTGTCAATCAGGTGAGTTAATATCAACACAATAATAACCAGTATTACTTTGCTTGTCACTATTGCAGTGGCAAACGTAACCAATACGCTAATAACCAAAGCGGTAAAAATACCCACATATGGCACTACGTTAAACAGACCGGTAATGAGGCCCAGCAAGATAGCATACTTAATACCCAGGATAAGAAACACTATAGATACCACCGCGGCAACAATGGCCATTTCAGTCAGCAGGCCGACAATGTATTTCCGGATGATGGATTGCACTTGTTCAATCACATCATTCACCACTTCTGAATTTTCATCCAGAAAAACAGAGATCAGGAACTTTTTAATCAAGCTCCGGTAAACTAAAAATAAGAATGTATAAATGAAGGTGAAAACAAAGAACAGTAACAATGATGATAGTGTAAGCAGGGTGGAGCCGATGATGGCGGTGCCCGAGGTCATGATTTTGCCTGTGGTGTTGTGCACATAAGCCACCTGTTTTTGTTCATCTACATGGAAAGTGGTGGTCACCCAAGACTGAATATGATCAATAGACTGACTCAACTGTGCCTGAAACTGGGGCCAATCGTTAGCCAGGTTAGAGATTTGCGAACCGATGACATAAAGCACCAGCCCGATACCGCTTAAAAAGGTAAGCACTGCTATCATACAGGCGGCGCTTCGGGGCAGCTTTACTTTAAACTCCAGAAACTGGGCAAATGGAAGCATCAGTATAGAGAACAGGCAGGAAAATATCAGCGGTGAAAGTATCTCTTTGCCCTCAATAACAATAAAAGTTAAGGCAATAAGGCTGAATAATACTTTCGCCAGTTTGTTGTAAAACGGCGCGCTGGCCTGCTTTATAGGATTTGCTTCCATATTTATTTTAAGTATAGGTAGATGTATAGTGATTTATTTTCATAAATAACTTGAAGGCGTACATGTTGTTTTGTTGATGAACCATTTATTTAATTATCAAACATTTCGGCGCCTAAGCGCTTTGTAAAAAAAATCATTTTATTTATGCCCAACTGGTTAAAGCTTATTGCAAAGATTATTGCAGGGCTGGTTGCCCTTATTATTTTATTGTTTGTGGCAGCCGGCATCTACATTCATTACCACAAAGAGGCTTTAACAAAGCTAGTAATCAAAGAGGCCAATAAAAGCCTGAATGGTACACTTAACATCGGCAACCTCGAACCCTCGTTTTTCAAAAATTTTCCCGGCATTTCTGTCGGTCTGGAAAACATTGAGCTGCGCGATAAGCGCTGGGCAGAACATCACCACACCTTATTAAAGGCCAAAGATTTGGATGTTGCTGTTAACGTACTGGCATTTTTAAAGGGGAACATCGTGGTTAACCACATTAACATTGAAAACGCCGCGATAGACTTGTATACAGACAGTACCGGGTACAGTAATGCCAGCATATTCAATAAAAAAAGTAATTCAAAAGCTGCTCCAAAAAAGCATAACTCGAGTAAAGAAGTACATGATTTTACTTTTAGCGAAGTAAGCTTCACACAAAATGACCAGAGGGCAAAAAAGCTGTTTCAGTTTGCTATTCATGACCTGGACGGGCACGTGGAATACCCGGACTCCGGTTGGCACGCCCATGTAAAATTGAATATGGAAGCCATCAGTCTTTCGCCCAATACCGGGCAAGGCAGCTTTTTGAGCCATAAAATAATTGCCGGCGAACTGGCAGTAGGATATAATGAGAATAGCCAGAAAATCAGCCTGGCTTCAGAAAACTTTACCATAGGCGGGGATGCGTTCAATTTAAGCGCTTTGTTTGAAACCGGTAAAAAGCCGGTTGCCTTTTCAGTGCATGTAACTGCCAACCAGATTGAGTGGCGGCATTTAGGGGCGCTGCTGTCTCCGACAATAGCCAAAACATTTAACCAGTTCAATTTTTCCAGGCCCATAGCTATTAAAGCCGTAGTGGCGGGCAGCCTTGGCGGCAATACGCCATTCATGTATGGCGCTGCCAACGTTAGCAATAATACCATCACCCTTCCGGGCGGCGTTATAGACAGTTGCAGTTTCAGCGCTATCTTTACCAATAATAACAAGCCGGGCAAAGGGCTCACTAACGAAAATTCGGCTATCCGGCTTTATAAGATGACCGGTCGTTACAGTCACCTGCCTTTTCTTATTGATACCGGATCCATTACCAACCTCAAAAATCCGGTAGCTACCGGTAATTTTAAATCCAGCTTTCCCATTGCGAATCTGAATACTTTATTCGGCGGGAGCGTAGCAAAGTTCAGCAAGGGAACAGCTGATATGGACCTGCAATACAGCGCCAACGTAATTAACCTGCGGTTGTTTAAGCCTACGGTAGCCGGTAATATCAATCTTCGTAATGCCGACATTAATTATGTGCCGCGCAATTTGAACCTGCACAATTCCTCCTTGTCGTTGCACTTTGTTAAAGATGATTTGCTGCTTGACCATATACGTTTGCAAAGCGGGCAGAGCATACTGCTTATGGAAGGCCGTGTAAATAACTTTTTAAATCTGTATTATGATGCGCCTGAAAAAATTCTGCTTACCTGGAAAATTAACAGTCCTCAAATTAATGTGGGTGAATTTTTGGGATTTTTAGCACAAAAGCAGCAAAAAGCAGCCCGTACGGCAGCCATACGACGCGGGAACAGCAGCAATATTGTTGACCAGTTGGGCAATGTGCTGAATAAAGGAACGGCCGAATTTCAGATGAGGGTGGCAAAAATTTATTACAAGAAGTTTATAGCTACGGATGCTGTCGCAGATTTATATGTGTCGGGAGCAGGAGTGAAGGTAAATCAACTAAGTGTACAACATGCCGGCGGTTCATTGCAAATGACCGGACAGGTCAATCAGGGAGCCGGTACCATCAATCCGTTTGAACTTAGCGGAGTAGTAACCAATGTAGATATCCATGAATTTTTGTACGCCTTTAGTAATTTCGGTCTCAGTGGTATTGGTTACCAGAATTTAAAAGGCATTTTGTCGGCCCAAACCCAACTGAAAGGTAATCTTACGGATGAAGGCAGCCTGGTGAAAAACTCAATCAACGGAACCTTAGCGATTAACCTGAAAAACGGAGCTTTGCTGAATTACAAACCGCTGACCAGCGTTGGTAAGTATGCTTTTCCCTTCCGAAATTTGAATACTATCACCTTCCCGCTGCTAAACGGCACTTTTGATTTCCAGGGCGATCAGGTTGTCATTCATCCGCTACAGCTGAGCTCGAGTGTGCTGAATGCCGATATAGCAGGTACTTATGGGTTTACAAAAGGCACTCATGTAACCTTTGATATACCCCTGCGTGATCCCAGCGGCGATGCAGCTATAAAAGACAAAAAAGAACTGGCCAAAAAGCGATTGAGCGGCATTGTATTGCATCTGGTAGCAAAAGATAACGACAAAGGAAAGCTCAGCATCGGCTGGAACAGAGACCACAAATGACAAATCAGCTTAGGTTTTTGGTTAATAACTCAATCTGCGAATGTATTACAAATAACCTTTAGCTGATAAAACACCGCTTACCGCATTTTCTGCCGTGTCGTTGCCATATTGTTGAGAAAACGCATCAGGAAATAATGCATTTTCTTAACAATTGCAAAGGCATTTACTATTCAGGTTAAAGCTATAACACACCTTTGTATACCGGGGTTTAAGTGCTGTCCGCTGACATAATAACGCATAATTCCAAGTATTCCTAAACGTCTTCTAAGCCATATTGCTTTAATACTTCAGGGGGTACGCCTTTCCATTGATTAGGAGAATTGCCTTTATAACCTAAATCAGCAATGCCTATCTTGCTGGTAAAGAATCCGATGGCCGTGAGGTCGCGCATTTTATTAAAGAACACAACTCCCGCCTGCATCTCGGGTTTGGCTTGCGAGGGGTAAGCAATTTGGTTTACTATGTCAATTTGCTGTTGAATAGTACAACTTTTAAATTCCGAGCCATAACGGTTAAGGCACTTAACATCCAGCCAGCGCAGTCCGCCCCGCATAGGAAGCTGGTGTTCAGGCTCGTCTTTTACAATAAACTCGATAAACTCAGGCACCTTGGCTTCAGAGGCGCTGCCACTGCGTTCATCTTTAGGAATAATAATATCAGCCAGCACCGTAATAGTTGCCATTTCATGCGGTGTAAAATATGTTTCCGCTTTTAGTTGCTGGTCTCGCACCAGTTCATGCGGTTCACGACCGGGCACATCTTTGGATGTATCATTGCCGGCCGTATTTGGTGCGGCGGCCGGTTTGCAGGCATCCAAAATAGCACCTGCCGTAACAGTTAACGTTAATGCTTTTAAACTTTCTCTTCTGTTCATATCTCAGGCTAAGTTTAATTTTTTCTTTTGATCGATAATATATTCCGCCGTACGCATAGAAAGCGCCAGTATGGTCCACGTTGGATTCTTTTCGGATTGCTGGGTAAACGTAGCACCGTCGGTAACAAACAGGTTTTCACAATCGTGCGACTGCCCAAAAGAGTTAACCGACGATTTGTGAGCATCACTGCCCATACGCACCGTACCTACTTCATGGATGCCTTTACCGGGGTTAGCCAGCCCGTAATTATTTTCGGCGCTTGCAGGGCCCACCAACGGGATGCCGCCCATGGCTTTGATAATCGCCTGGGTAGTTTCGTTCATGTGTTTGGCCTGCTTAATCTCGTCGCTGCCCCATTGGTAATTAAAACGCAGCACCGGGATACCGTATTTGTCTACCACACTGGGATCGATCTCGCAATAATTGGTTTCCTTGGCAATGTCGGTGCCGTGGCAGCCCACGCCCGCCATCGTACCGTAAAAGTGCCGGTAATCATCCTTCAGTGCCTTACCATAACCGCCCGCTGCCTTAGTTTTACCATCTACACCCGGTAAAAAGCCGTTGATATAGGGCACAAAGGAACCCTCGAAGCCAAAATATCCGCCATACGTAGGCATCATCATACCGCCAAAAATTTCCAGGTGGTAACCGCGCGGAAAGTCCAGCTTTTTATGGTCGCCCCACCAGGGAGCGTACACATGTAAACTGCCTACACCGTCTTCATTGAATTTTGGCCGGTTTATTAACTGAGGTAAGATCCCGATGCCGCCTATTTGCGTGGAATCATGGAGGTATTTCCCTACTACGCCGCTGCTGTTGCTCAATCCGCCGGGATGGTGTGCCGATTTAGAATTGAGCAATATGCGGGCTTACTCACAGGTACCCGCTGCCAGGATAACGTTTTTGGCTTTTATTACATATTCCTGCATATCGTCTTTGCTGACATACGATGCGCCATTGGCTTTTCCGTTACCGTCAGTACTGATTTCGCGCACCATGGCATTTGTAATCAGCTTAAGGTTACCTGTTTTCAGCGCCGGAATAACTAGGCATGAAGAAGCTGAGAAATCTGCATACACCTTGCAGCTGCGGTTACACTGACCACAGTAAAAGCACTGACCGCGACTGGTATTACCCGGCAGCGGCGCAGTAAGGACTGACCCGCGTCCCGGAATTACTTTAATACCCAAACCAGTAGCCGCCTTCTTGACAAACAGCTCATTGAGCCGTGGCGGTGGCGGCGGTAAGAAAATACCGTCGGGGTCATTTTCGAGACCTTCGTTAGAGCCGTATACACCAATCAGGCGATCTACTTTATCATAATACGGCTTGATATCATTGTAAGTAATCGGCCAGTCGTCGCCCACGCCGTAGCTGCTGCGACACTTAAAATCTTTAGGCCCCATGCGCAGCGAAATGCGCCCCCAATGATTGGTACGCCCGCCCATCATC
>CAXTCH010000085.1:0-10529 GCA_964241945.1 uncultured Mucilaginibacter sp. | reverse complement strand
GGTTACCTGGATGCTACCGACTCTTTAGCTTACTTTAGTCAGCCGGATGGAATTACCATTGTGCCCGGAACTAAAAATTTATATGTTTCTGATTTGGGCAATACGGCTATCCGAATGGTTACTCCACAAGCTGTAGTAACTACCTATGCAGGCGGCGGTTATGATTTTACGCTTTTAGGCACACCTACCGGCGTTACCTATGATGCTGTTGGAAAGAATATGTATATTACTGATGGCGCCGGCCGGATATTACAAATCACCAACAATCAGGTGCTGTATCCACTGGCAGGCATCTCGACGTCTGGTTTTGTTAACGGCTCGGGTACCATTGCCCGCTTTAGCAGCCCTCAGGCTTCGGCGGTGGATGCCAGCGGCAATGTGTATATTGCTGATGCAGCCAACAACGTAATCCGAAAAATTGTGATATCACAATAATAAAATTCAAATCATTTTATAAAGCCTTTGTTTACCCAGAAAGATTAATCGCCCGGAGTAAACAAAGGCTTTATTATTTGACAGGATGACGGGCTTTATGGAAGTCCGGTTCAATCATTCAACACTTCATTAAATGCTGCCATGTATTTATCGATATAGGCTTGTTTAGCGGCTGTTTTATATTGCATGATAAAACGGGGATGTTCTAAAGCTACAATGCGATTAAAAAAGTGATATTGAGCGTTGAGCTGCCGTAAAAATTTTTCATTCTTCCCGGTACCAAAGCAAAAGCCTACGTCGGTACTGATGCCGAAGCTAAGCTGCCTTTGAATGCTTTCTATAATAAAAGGGTAGGCAGCCTCAGTGAGCTGCTGATTGTCATAGTAATTATAGTTCTTTTCCCTACCCTTTTCACTTACCGTAGTAAATCCCAGCGGACAAACCGAATTGATATAAAATTGCTTATAGAACGCCTCCGGGCCTCCGAAAGCGTTTATCATTTCATATACAAAAACCGAAGAAGTTTCGTGCGTATCTTTTCCATGATAAGCAATGTGGCATTCCTGTTTTAACCGCTTGGGGTCAGTAAAAGGAATACCGGTGAGCCCGCCGCCGAAACGGCCCGGATTAATCCCTAAGATGATATGCCGCTTCCGGGAATCGTTATAATATTTTGTGTAGAAGGTTTCAGATATAAATAAGGCTTGGGGCGATTCTTGAAACGGGTTCAGTATACGAATACCTGCAGGAAGCGGGCCGCCGTGAAAAGCCAAATGCCGATTAAAGTCAATAACATGCCGGGCAAAAGTTGTCATGGTAGGTTAACAGCTGCAAGCATAAATTAGTATTACACTGCGCAAATAGATATTCTGCTGAGCTCGCTTGCCAGACGATGTAAGGCATCTTCAATCATCTTGGCATGTTCTGCCGATGGATAAGCTTCCTTGTTGATATATTGCTGTAGCAGCTCAGGACGAATGCCTGCATACTGCGCCACTTTGTACGTATTCAAAAAATCAATCTTTTTAAAAAGCACATGGATATTGTAGGCATAGCTGAATTCAATGGCCGCGGGATCGAGGTTCTCAAAGTGCTGCAAAGACGCTTTCATGCGGATGGATAGATCAGTCAGATTTTTTCCGCACTCTACCAGTAAGTTTTCACTGTATTTTACGTGTCCCCATACATCATTATCGCCCCTTTCTATCACCAATTGCACTATAATTTTTTCCATACCCCTTTTATTACCGTTGCTGCACGCTATGTATTTTTATTTTTGGAAACTTAATTTACTTTAAATCAATTAAATCTAAAAATAGAAAAATTACTCAAATACTCCGCTAAACAAAAAGCCTCATATCTTTAAAGATATGAGGCTTTTATTCAATATATTTCAGGCTTTCTTAAATCAATAACCGAACAGGCTCTTCCAGTAATGATTTCAGGGTTTGTAAAAAGGCAGCACCTGTTGCGCCGTCAACCACGCGGTGGTCACAGCTTAAGGTTACCTTCATTACATTGCCCGGTACTACCGCACCATTCTTCACCACCGGAATTTGCTGTATACCGCTCACAGCCAGGATACAGGAATCAGGCGAGTTGATGATCGCCGTGAATTCGTCGATACCGAACATTCCCAGGTTGGAGATAGTGAAAGTAGAACCTTCCCAGTCAGACGGCTGCAGTTTTTTGTCCTTTGCTTTTTTAGCAAACTCTTTTACTTCAACCGAGATATGGCTTAATGATTTACCATCGGCAAAACGCACTACCGGCACCAGCAAACCTTCGTCAACTGCTACGGCCACGCCAATATTCACGTGCTCATTGTAACGGATTTTATCGCCTAGCCAGGAAGAGTTGATAGCCGGATGTTGCTTCAGGGCAACGGCACAGGCTTTCACCACAAAATCATTAAATGATATTTTAACCGGCGCAACCTCGTTCATTTTAGTGCGCGCTACGATAGCCGCATCCATATCAATAGACATGGTGAGGTAGAAGTGCGGAGCAGTAAACAAACTCTCAGACAGGCGCTTGGCAATTACCTTACGCATCTGGGTAACCGGTTTCTCGGTATATTTTTCCTGACCGATAAACTGCGGAATAGTAATGGTAGGACCAGCTTTGGCTGCACCTTCTTTTGCTTTGGCGCTGGCTGCTTCTTCCTGCTGTATCTGGCCAAGCGAAGCCGGCAGCGGCTGCTGAGGCGGCATTGCTTTCTGACCGTCTACATTTTGCGCAGTTCCCTGAGCGGCACGGGCACCCGGCTTGTATTCTTCAATGTCTTTTCTTACAATACGGCCGCCATCGGCTGAACCTTTTACATCATTCAGGTTGATGCCTTTTTCTTTGGCCATTTTTCGGGCCAGCGGCGATGCTTTTACGCGGCTGTCATCAGCGGCTGAAGCCTCGTGTTCTTCTGTTGCAGGTGCAGTTTCTTCAACAGCCGCTGCAGGTACTGAATCACCGGTCGGAGCTGCGTTGCCTTGCTGCAGTAAAGGGGTAATATCTGTACCTTCTTTACCTACAATGGCGATAATATCATTTACTTTGGCAGCTTCGCCTTCTTTTACACCTATATATAAAAGGGTACCTGCTTCGTAACCCACTACTTCCATGGTTGCCTTGTCGGTTTCCACATCAGCCAGCGAATCATCTGATTTTACTTTGTCGCCCACTTTAAAGTTCCATTTGTTAATGGTTCCCTCAGTCATGGTATCGCTTAACAGCGGCATACGGATTACCGCGGCAGGAATGCTTGAAAGGTCAACCTGAGGCTGTGCAGCGGCAGGTTTGGCTTCCGCAGCAGGCGCCGCCGGCTGTTCTTGGGTTTGCCCGGCAGGAGCGGGCGCATCAGCGCCGTCAAGCGCAGTTTTATAATCTTCGCCCTCTTTGCCCAGCACGGCTATTACCGTATCTACTGGAGCAGCTTTACCTTCTTCGGCGCCGATGTACAGTAAAGTACCGTCCTGATACGATTCAAAATCCATAGTGGCTTTATCGGTTTCAATCTCAGCCAGTAAATCGCCGGATTTTACTTTATCGCCTACCTTCTTATGCCATTTAGCGATGACCCCTTCGGTCATAGTATCGCTCATTTTAGGCATCTTGACTGCTTCAGCCATATATCGTTTGTATGAGTATTAGTATTTAATGTTAAAACAGGTTAGTCTCTGATGAAAGGGTAATTGCCCTCTACATATACATCCGTATACAGTTCAGAAGCTTCAGGCCATGGCGATTCTTCTGAAAACTTAACGGATTCATCTACCTGCGCCTTTACCTTGACATCGATCTCCTCGAACCATTTTTCATCGGCGTAACCATTTTTCAAAATAGCTTCGCGGGTAACTTCAATAGGGTCTTTGGCTTTGTAGCTTTCTACCTCTTCCTTAGTACGGTATTTCTGAGGGTCGGACATGGAGTGACCTTTGTAACGATAGGTACGTATCTCCAGGAAAGTAGGGCCCTCGCCGCGGCGCGCACGCTGAACAGCTTCGTCCATGGCATTATGTACCGCTACCGGGTCCATACCGTCAACCGGTGCTGAAGGTATACCGTACGGAATGCCTAATTTATAAATATCTGTATCGGCAGTAGAGCGGGCTACGGAGGTACCCATAGCGTAACCATTGTTTTCACAAACAAAAATTACCGGAAGCTGCCACAATGCAGCCATATTAAAGGTTTCGCCCAAAGCGCCCTGACGTACCGCACCGTCGCCCATGTAAGCAACGCATACGTTATCCGTGCCGGCATATTTTTCGGCAAATGCAATACCGGCGCCCAGGGGTACCTGGCCACCTACAATACCGTGACCACCAAAAAATTTGTTTTCTTTATCAAACATGTGCATGGAGCCGCCTTTGCCTTTTGAGCAACCGGTAGCTTTACCATACAGCTCAGCCATTACTGCATTGGGGTGCGTACCTTTGGCCAGCGCATGCGCATGGTCGCGGTAAGCGGTAATCAGGCTGTCCTCATGCTTCAGCACCGACATAGTACCTGCCATTACGGCCTCCTGGCCTATATATAAATGACAAAAACCTCTGATTTTTTGCTGACCGTATAACTGCCCTGCTTTTTCTTCGAATTTGCGCATCAGCAGCATGGATTCATACCACTTCAGGTAGGTATCCTTAGTAATTTCGATTGAACTCATTTGTCAAACAACCTGTTTTCTATTTTTCAGAATGCGCAAATCTAAATATATCTGGGTAAAAAAGGAAACTACTGGGTGTTTGTTATCAAAATTATATTTCGCTGTATCTTTCTCAATTAAGCTGCGTATAAGTGAGCACGACAAGCAAGCATATTAAGTTATAAATTAATTTTATTTCCGGTTTATTTGCATGTTTGGAAATAAACCATAGCTTTGTATTGTTCAATAGACAACCAGTGTCCAGTTTAATAAACAAAATTAAAGTAAACCCTGAAATTTAGCTATTTAATGAGAAGATTAGCCCTTTCTATTGCTCTTGTTCTGAGTA
Organism: uncultured Mucilaginibacter sp.; assembly: GCA_964241945.1. Classification (GTDB taxonomy): domain Bacteria; phylum Bacteroidota; class Bacteroidia; order Sphingobacteriales; family Sphingobacteriaceae; genus Mucilaginibacter. Next base: position 5,604 of record CAXTCH010000085.1, on the reverse strand, counting down.
TATTTGCCTCACAGGCTCAAACAAAAAATGTTCCAACTGCTATTAATACCGACAAAGACGAGCAAGAAGGTTTAGCAAAAGATTATTTTTCACAGATAATGGGCGTAGCTGTTTCTGCTACCTCAAACGTAAAACTTTTTCAATTTGTATATGACTGGATTGGCACTCCCTACCACTTAGGCGGTGACACTAAAAATGGTATTGACTGCTCTGGTTTTGCTTACCAGTTGTACAACAAAGTATTCAACACCTCTATAGGCAATAACAGCCGCAACATTTTCAGCATGGTAAACCCTGTTGATAAAGAAGAACTTAAAGAAGGTGACCTGGTGTTTTTTAAAATACACAGCCGCGCTATTACCCATGTGGGTGTTTACATCGGCAATGGCAAATTTGCACATGCTTCGTTAAGCAAAGGCGTAATGATCAGCTACTTAGCTGACCCTTACTGGACCCGCTACTATTATAAAGGCGGCCGCTTACTTACCGATACTAAATAAGCAACCTCTTTTATATATAGTATGAACGCATACGGAAAGCCCCTCCTGCTGAGGGGCTTTTTCATTTATATTTCGTCTTTGGTACCTTTTACTAAACCAATGCCCGAAAAGAAAAACAATAGGGAAATCAGCCCTACTACCACCTCTGTGGTTGCACTGCCGGAATGGTTGATTACCTGTACACCGGTATAAATAAGGCCGATAATGCCCAATACGGTAAGAATACCGCCAAAAGTACGTTTCATGTTTATGCGTATTAAGTGAAAATGAATAAGTTGCTGTAAATGTTTCTATATTTATTCGGTTAATAACATTATTTTATGCTTCCCGTTTTAAGTACCGTTCTAATTTTTTTTGTACTGCTGATTTTATTTACCTCGTTTGTAACTATTCAGCAGGGCACCATTGGGGTAATTACCGTGTTTGGCAAGTATCGCCGCATTTTGCTGCCCGGCCTTAATTTTAAACTGCCGCTGGTAGAGCAGCTGTACTCCCGTATCTCCATACAAAACCGTTCTGTTGAGCTCGAGTTTCAGGCCGTAACTGTAGATCAGGCCAATGTGTATTTTAAGGCCATGCTACTGTATTCAGTACTGAACCAGGAAGAGGAAACCATCAAGGCCGTAGCTTTTAAGTTTGTTGACGAGCGTAACCTGATGCAGGCGCTGGTACGCACAGTGGAAGGTTCCATCCGCGCCTTTGTAGCCACCAAGCGCCAGAGCGACGTATTAATTTTACGCCGTGACATTGTGGAGCATGTAAAAGAGCAGATTGACCAGATACTGGAAACTTGGGGTTACCATTTACAGGATTTACAGCTGAATGATATTACCTTCGACGAGGTAATTATGAAATCAATGAGCCAGGTGGTAGCTTCCAACAACCTGAAAGCTGCCGCCGAGAATGAAGGCCAGGCCCTGCTGATTACCAAAACCAAGTCTGCCGAGGCTGAAGGTAACGCCATTAAAATTGCCGCCGAGGCCGAACGTCAGGCTTCGCAGTTGCGCGGACAAGGGGTAGCACTGTTCCGCGAGGAAGTAGCCAAAGGGATGACCATTGCTGCCAAAGAAATGCACGAAGCCAATATGGATACCTCGGTTATATTGTTCACCATGTGGACAGAAGCCATCAAGCATTTCTCCGAAAACTCCAAAGGCAATGTCATCTTCCTGGACGGATCGAGCGACGGCATGCAGAAGAACTTGAAGGAGATGATGGCTTTACAACAAGTGCATTTGGATTACGGAAAAAGTAAATAGTTATAGCATTAAGGCTATAAACGGGCAAGCCGCTTTCATTTGCAGGTATAAGAGAAGCTTATATCTTCAAAAACTATCTTCCCGTATTCACGTTAGCTAAATAAACATAACTATTATGAATGATTTCTTCCGGGCTTTAATTGCAGGATGGGGCGCCAAAAAATTAGGCGGCGGCTGCCTGTCTACCATTATTATATTTGTGGTGATTTATACCTTACTGGGTAAATGTAACCAGCCGGCCCGGTCAAATCCTTTGCCTCCGCATGCACATGCGCAGTATTTGAAGAAATAGCTTATCTGCATTACTGCATTCGTAATTAAATTATTGTTTTACGCAATGTCTTGCCGTTTCCTCCCGGGAGGGGAGGTGAGTAACCGTATGCTTGCACCAATTTTCATAGGGTGTGTACCTGTTGTAATAACCATAATTAAAAATTAATTCGCCTTTCCGGCTAAACAAGCCATAAATTTTACTCGTACAAGCACATAAATTACCCGGTTAATTTATGTGTTTAAGAATTGTGCGGTTTACTTTCTTCCTGGCTTTGTGCCTGCTGAGTAGTGCGCTGTTAAAAGCCCAATCCTGGCGTCCGCTTACCATGAATGATTTTCAGGGTGTGCCGCCCGGTGGCAATGCCCCTTACATAGCTTATACCAATTGCCAGATACAATATAATTACGATGCCCGCCGGTATAATGATGGCCAGTACCAGCTTACGTTTTATGTCAGCATGGTTATGAACCACAATAAATCATGGATGAACAAGGTGCGTGCGATGGAAAGCGGACAATTAGAAGAAATTTTGCGCCACGAGCAAGGCCATTACAACATTGCCTATCTCGAACAGCAGGAACTTTTGCAAGCCTTCAACCAAGCCCGTTACAGCGCCGACTACCAATATCAGGTAAGCACCACATTTGAGGCCGTCGACCGCAAGTACCGCAACATGAATCAGGAGTACGAGCAGGGCACCCAGCACATGCTGAACCGTGCCAAGCAAAACGAGTGGAACGCCTGGTTCCGGGACCGGATGAATGATATGAGAAGCTATGCTTATCAGGCCCGATAACAGGTATGCAGTGCAGCAATAGATCATCCGCATCTCTGCACATTAAAAGATCATCTTCCTTTCCCCATATAATCCAAAGTTAAATTACATAAGGCTTTTACGCCTAAGGTAAAGCCGCTTTCATCAATATAAAAATCGGGCGTATGGTGCGATGGTGCAGTACGCGGATCCTGACCTTTGGGCATACCGCCTAAAAAGAAAAACAGGCCGGGCACCTTTTCTTCATAAAAGCTAAAATCTTCTGAACCGGTTACAGGCGGGCGCAGTATTACGTTGTCCGCTCCTGCTACTGTTTGTAAAGTGGGCAGCATTTTAACGGTAAGGGCCGGATCATTATAGGTTACCGGGTAATGCGTGGTATAAGGTAATTGAATATCGGCCTGTACACCGGCGGCTTCAGCCGTATGGGTTACTATCTGTTTTACGCGGGTAATTAATAATTCTTCGTCCTCACGGCTCATGGCACGCAGGGTACCCATCATTTCCACTTTTTCGGGAATGATATTAGCGCGGTTCCCCCCGTTGATGGCACCAATGGTGACCACCGCCGGATTTTCAGTTACATTTACATTACGGCTTACGATAGTTTGCAGTGCATTCACTATCTCTGCCGAAGCAACGATTGGATCCGTTCCCGACCATGGGTAAGCCCCGTGTGATGACTTGCCTTTGATGGTAATTTTCATATCGTTCACCGCCGCCATGGTACCGCCCGGGCGGTAAGTGATTTTACCCACCTCAGTTTGCGAGTTGATATGCAGCCCGAAAACCACATCCACTCTGGGGTTTTCCAGTACGCCTTCTTTTACCATTAGTGCTGCGCCACCCTCCTCTCCTGCCGGCGGGCCTTCTTCAGCCGGCTGAAAAATAAATTTTACGGTACCATGCAAATCCTTTTTCATGGAGCTTAGCACCTGGGCTACGCCCATCAAGATGGCCATGTGCGAATCGTGGCCGCAGGCGTGCATGACACCTACTTCCTGCCCGTTAAAGGTAGTGCGCACTTTCGATGCAAAAGCCAAATTCACCTTTTCAGTTACCGGTAAGGCATCCATATCAGCCCGCAATGCCACTACCGGACCGGGCTTGTTACCCTTCAGGATGCCCACTACCCCGGTTTTCGCTATTCCGGTTTGAACTTCAAGGCCCAGGCTTTTCAGGTAATCGGCTATAATGCCCGATGTGCGCACCTCATGGTTGCCTAATTCCGGATGCTCATGAAAATCGCGGCGCCAGGCTATCACTTTACTTTGCAAAGCATCGGCCTTTTTGCTGACTTCGGCTTTTAAAGCTGTGTTTTGTGCATAAGCCGAACATGAAAGCAGAGAAAGGCCGAGCCATAAGAATTTCTTCATACTTTAAAATACTTTCGCCCGAATATAAACACAAATAGCCGGCTTGCTGTAAGCCGGCTATAAAATCATGTATATTAACGGGTTGTTCTTATTGAATACCCAATAAGTCGATGGTGAAGATCAGCACTGAATTGGCAGGAATAGATGAAGTAGCATTTCTGCCATATCCTAAAGCCGAAGGGATAATCAGTAAGATACGACCGCCTTGCCTTACATGCGGTAAACCATACTGCCAGCCCAATACCGATGAAGTAAGCGGGATTGAATAACCGCTCTGACTGTCGAACACCGTGCCATCAAGTAATTTACCGGAGTAAGTAACCTGCAGGGCAGAGGTACTGGTAGGGTAATTACCGGTACCGGTAATTATCTCTTTATAATATACGCCGGATGGATCTTTAGAAACACCGGTAAGATTATTGGTTTTAATATAAGCCTGTATCTGGGCTTCTTCTACCTCGGCCTCAGTGCTCAGCACCGTTCCTTTTTTGCAGGAACTTAAAGTGGCCATACCTAATGCAAATAACAGTAAAAGTTTTTTCATGCTTTTATTAACGCTTAAATGGTGGTTTTAATATGTAGCTCGTTCATTTGTGCTTCGGCAATGGTGGATGGTGAATCAATCATTACATCGCGGCCTGAGTTATTTTTCGGAAAGGCAATCATATCACGGATGGAGTCCAGCCCGGCAAAGATAGAGCATAGACGGTCGAAACCAAAGGCGATGCCTCCGTGCGGCGGGGCACCGTATTCAAAAGCATCCAGCAAAAAGCCAAATTGCTTTTGCGCTTCTTCAGGCGAAAAGCCCAGGTGCTTGAACATCAGCGACTGCACTTCGCGGTCGTGAATACGGATGGAGCCGCCGCCGATTTCGGTACCGTTGATTACCAAATCGTAAGCATTGGCGCGAACCGCATCCGGGTCAGTGTCCAGCAACGGAATATCTTCCGGCTTAGGCGATGTAAACGGATGGTGCATGGCATGGCGGCGCTGGGTTTCGTCGTCCCACTCCAGTAACGGAAAATCAATTACCCAAAGCGGTGCAAAATCATTTTTACTGCGCAGGCCCAAACGGGTACCCATTTCCAGGCGCAGTTCGTTCAGCTGTTTGCGTACTTTATGTGCAGGACCGGCCAGTACCAGCATTAAATCGTTAGGTTCGGCATCAAAAGCCACCACCCATTGCTTCAGGTCTTCTTCGTTATAAAATTTATCTACTGATGATTTCAGTGTGCCGTCTGTATTATACCGGGCATATACCAAACCGGTAGCACCAATTTGCGGGCGTTTCAGCCATTCGGTCAGTTCGTCAACCTGTTTACGGGTATAACCGGCGCAGCCTTTGGCGTTAATACCTACCACCAGTTCGGCATTATCAAATATGCCGAAGTTTTTACCTTTTACGATGTCGTTCAACTCT
>CAXTCH010000084.1:7724-10722 GCA_964241945.1 uncultured Mucilaginibacter sp. | reverse complement strand
TGGGTACCATTCAGGTAGATTATAACCTGCCTGAGCGCTTTGAACTGGAATACAATGGCAGCGATAACCAAAAGCATCGCCCGGTAATGATTCACCGTGCACCCTTTGGTTCCTTGGAGCGCTTTGTGGCTGTATTAATTGAACATTGCGCCGGCAACTTCCCGTTGTGGTTATCGCCCGAGCAGTATGTGATTTTGCCTATATCTGAAAAATATGAAGATTATGCAAAAAAACTTTCAGAAGAGCTGAATTATTCCGATATTCGCGGGCTAATTGATTTCAGAGACGAAAAAATAGGAAGAAAAATTCGCGATGCTGAAATCAAAAAAACACCTTACATGTTAATTGTGGGCGAAAAGGAAGCAGCCGAAGGCACAGTTTCCGTCCGTAAACATGGGCAGGGCGACTTAGGCAGCTTAACCATAGAAGAATTTAAACAACAAATAATAAAAGAAACAACAGTATAACTTGGCTTTAAACAAACCGAATTTTAGCAGAGGTCCACGTCCTCCTTTTAAGAAAAAGGAAGCTGAACATAACATCAATCAATTTATCAGGGCGCAAGAAGTACGCTTGGTAGGCGATAATGTGGAGCAGGGAATTTATCCTTTAAGAGAAGCGCAGGCCATCGCCCAGGAACAAGAACTGGATTTAGTAGAAATTTCTCCTAACGCAGTTCCTCCGGTTTGCCGTGTAATTGACTATAATAAGTTTATTTACGAGCAGAAGAAGAAGCTAAAGGAAATTAAAAGCAACGCCAAACAAACGGTAATTAAAGAAATACGCTTTGGCCCGAACACTGATGATCATGATTTTCAATTTAAACTGAAGCATGCCATTAGTTTTTTGGAGGCTGGTGAAAAAGTAAGAGCTTACGTTCACTTTAAGGGACGTGCCATTGTTTACAAAGAGCAGGGTGAAATTTTATTGTTAAAGTTTGCCCAGGCTTTAGAAGAAGTAGGCAAGGTAGAGCAGTTGCCAAAATTGGAAGGAAAGCGGATGTTTCTGACCGTGGCGCCCAAAGCAGCCAAAAAATAGCTTGACTAAAGATAAAATGCAGGGCGGTTAAAATTCCTGCATTCATTTAAATAAATAAACAGTTATGCCAAAAATGAAAACCAATTCCAGTGCAAAAAAGCGCTTTAAGCTTACTGGAACCGGTAAAATTGCCAGAAAGAACGCATACAAAAGCCACATCTTAACCAAGATGTCGACCAAACGTAAGCGTGCCTTAGGTCAGACCAGTTTAGTGTCTGATGCCGATTTAGGTAACGTAAAACGTATGCTTTGTATCGGTAAGTAATTCAACAAAATTTTTAACCAGGTATTCGAGTACCAAAGTCCTGCCAAGCAGGCACTTACTACCAAAAACAAAACAACATGCCACGTTCAGTAAACGCAGTAGCGTCGAGAAGACGCCGGAAAAAAATCATGAACCTTGCAAAAGGTTATTATGGTTCACGCAGCAAGGTATATACCATTGCTAAAAATACGGTTGAAAAAGGTTTGCAATATGCTTACCGCGACCGTAAAACCAAGAAAAGAGAATTCCGCGCATTATGGATTCAGCGTATCAACGCCGGTGCCCGCCAATTAGGTATTTCTTACTCACAATTAATGGGTAAGCTGGCCGCTAAAGAAATCGGTTTAAACCGCAAAGTATTAGCTGATTTAGCGATGAATAACCCGGATGCTTTCAAAGCTATTGTTGAAGCAGTAAAGTAAACTGTTTTAACATCAAAACAGAAAAAGCCGTCTTTTATGGACGGCTTTTTCTGTTTAATATAGTTATATATGCTGTTGTTTATAATACATGGTGATCGCTGTTATTCGCTGAATGGGCGCTGTTAGCCGAAAGCTCATAAGGGGTGTCATTGATGTCCATGTACTGCTTAAAATTTCGTACATCATTATCCACCATATTTTTAAACACTGGGCTTAAAACACTGGCTAAACCCAGGCCTAATCCGCCGGCAGGGGGCTGATAAGTAATCACCACATCAACAATAGTTCCTTTGCCATCTTCGGCGTCCCGAAAACGTACCTTACCGGCATTGTCAATCATCGAACCTTCAACCGAACTCCAGCCAATCATTTCATTTGGCTCATCTTTTACGATCTCCGCATCCCAGCTTACTTTGGCCACATTCGTAGGCAGTTTCAACACCCAATGCGAATGCTTTTCATCAATTACCTCCACGCTTTCCAAGTGTTGCATAAACAATGGCAGGTTGTCAAGCTTACGCCAAAATTTATACACTTCTTCGCGTGGCCTTTCAACTACAAAAGACGAGCGGATGTTTACGTTTACCGGCTCCGTACTGTTTTTGCCCAAGCGGGAATACAGTTCGCAATGCCCGGTAATTCCCCGATTAAGCAAATAGCCTCCCGCACCAAGTTTCAAAATGCTTGACATCGGGCTTTTTATGATGTGGGTGAGTCCCGAAAAAGCCAGTTTAGCGCCTGCCGCAATCGAAACGTAACGCTCAGGCCATTCCAAGTTAATGGGGCCGGCTTCGGTAGTATCAGTGTGCAGCAGCAATGTATCTTTAATTTCCTGATTTGCCATAATGTTGTTTTTCTTAGGTAACTGTTAAACAGTTGGTAAGGCCAGTGGTTTTGGTAAGCCGAAATTTATTAACGCCATCGATTCTGCCTACGTCCGAACTACAGCGTAAGGCAATACTATTTAAAAACAAGCTATACTTGCATTTTAACGTTCTTATTGTACTTTTGCCCCGTATTTGGTTTCCGGCATGGTATGCCGGGATTAAAAGGGAATCCGGTGTAAATCCGGAGCTGTCGCGCAGCTGTAAGTTCCATATATCTGTTGTCCACTCTTAAAGCCACTGAATAAGTTAGATGTTCGGGAAGGCAGGGCAGCAGGGAACGAGCCAGAAGACCTGCCAATACATGATACAATTCACAGCTTTCGCGGTTTAGAGCTTGGATATGATGTACTCATCTCATCAATGCGTATTCATTTCTATTGCCTTTC
>CAXTCH010000084.1:0-7624 GCA_964241945.1 uncultured Mucilaginibacter sp. | reverse complement strand
TTTACCGGCGTAACCATTCGTGATTATGGCGGCATTGGCGGCTTAAAAACCATATCCGTACGCAGCCTGGGGGCGGAGCATACCGCGGTATTGTATGACGGTGTACAGATGAATGACGCCCAGAATGCACAAATCGATCTCTCGAAATTCAACCTGGAAAATATTCAGCAAATCACTTTATACATCGGCCAGCCGCCCTTGTTATGCCAGCCTGCACGGGCTTATGCTTCGGCCAGCGTGCTGTCTATTGTTCCTGTACACCCGCGGTTGACCAGTGCTGAACCCTATCATCTTACTGCAGGCATTAAAGGCGGTTCGTTCGGCTTGGTTAACCCCTATGCTCAATGGCAGCAGCGACTTTCAGATCATTGGTCATTTACGCTCAATACCAATGCTCAAAATGCTAATGGGCGATATAAATATCGCACAGCAGGCACCGGTTCCGATACCTTGGCAACACGTCAGAATGCCGGTATCAAATCTTTACAAACGGATGCAGCCTTTTATTGGAAAAAAAATGATAGCAGCAAGTTTATACTCAGAGTAAATGAGTATGCCGCCAATCAAGGCTTGCCTGATGCGGTAATTACTTATGATAATACCATAGGTGGCCAGCATTTGTGGAGCAACGACATGTTCATTCAAGCCAGTTATGAGCATATATGGAAAAGCAGTCTGCATTTACTGCTTAATGCCAAACTCAGCAACGATGATCAGCATTACCTGGATGCACCGTTTTTAAACCAGTTAGGCAAGCTTGAGCAATTCTATCGGCAACAAGAGGCTTATCAATCGGCAGCACTGTCGTATCATATTATTCCAAATTGGGAAGTGGGTTACGCAAGCGATTTGGCCTACACTGCCTTAGATATGTCGTCGGTTACCATCAATGGTATTCGACACAACGCGTCATATCCCAAACGCTTAACCCTGCTGACTGTATTTTCTACCAAGTTCGCTTTAAGCCAATGGCTATTTCAAGGCAGTGTGCTGAATACTTATGTAAATGACCAGGTAAGCTCCGGCATCGCTTCATCTTCTCGCGATATTTATTCACCAGCCGTTGAGGCATCCTGGCATCCTTTCGCGAAAAAGGATTTTCAATTCAAAGCTTTTTATAAAGATATTTTTCGCTATCCTACATTTAACGATTTATACTACTCAGAAATCGGTCAGCGAAATTTGAAGCCGGAGTTTGTTAAGCAGTATAATTTGAGTGCCGATTATACCAAAGCATTAAATGGCTTTATAAATGATGTTTCAGCCTTCGCAGACATTTTTTACAACAGCGTAAAAGATAAAATTGTGGCCATTCCCTCACAAAATGCGTTCATCTGGTCAATTGTCAATTTTGGAAAAGTTGATATCCGCGGGTTCGATTTCAGCCTGAAAGCACAAACAACTGCGATAGCTGGATGGAGATTTAAGCTTTCCGCCAACTATACTTATCAAAATGCTTTGAACATCACTGACCCCAATAACATTGGGGAATACAACGCTCAATTACCGTATACCCCAAAGCAAGTGGTGGCAGTTAATGCAGGCGTTATTTACCATCGCCTTTCATTTTATTACAACCAGATATCTTCTTCCCGCAGATATACCAACAATGATGAGTCTGCCGAATTGCCTGCCTATTCTGTGAGTGATGCTTCTTTAAGCTATACCACTCATATAAAACAAAATCCGCTTAATCTATCACTTGAAATCAATAACCTTTTCAACAAATCGTATCAGGTTATCAGCAGCTTTCCAATGCCGGGTACCTCGATCCGGTTTACCGTTCAGGTTACTATTTAACACACAAACAAACAATAACTTAGCATGAAACACTTAAACAAATTTTATCTGCTTATTGGAGTCATTGCACTGTCCGTGCTGGCCTCATGCCGGAAGGATCACAATAAGCCAACCACCGATACCCCAGCAGCGCAGCGCCAGGGATTGTACATCCTGAATCAAGGTAACTTCACCAAAACCAACAGTACCTTAACCTATTATAACTTTTCGGCCAAAGCGCTTACGCCGGACTTATTTTCATCTGTTAACGGCCGTATTTTGGGCGGGGTAGGTAATGATGTTGAAATTTACGGCGCTAAGATGTACATTGTAATGAACACTTCGAATACCGTAGAAGTGGTGGATGCCAAAACATCAAAATCATTAAAGCAGCTGTACTTTACCTCAAATAATCAGGCTACCGGCGGAGCAGGCCGCCAGCCACGGTATGTGGTATTCAATAAAAATAAAGCGTTCATCAGCTCATACGATGGTACGGTGGCTGTGTTGGATACCGCATCGCTGACCATAGATAAATTTATTACCGTAGGCCGTAATCCTGAACATATGGCTGTTGCTAATGGTAAGTTATATGTGGCCAATTCTGGCGGTTTAAGCTATGCCACCGGCGATTATGATAAAACGGTATCTGTAATCGATTTAACTTCATTGGCCGTTGTAAAAACCATTACGGTGGTCATCAATCCTAACAATGTCGTGGCTGATGCAAACGGCAATGTATATGTGCAATCCGTTGGCGATTATGTAAACGTGCCTAATAGCCTGACGATCATTGACGACAATGCCGACGTGGTAAAATCAAGTGCGGCTTTTGATGGCGGCTCATTAATGGTACAGGGCAGTACCTTATACTGTATTACCTCTGGCGGAAAAATAAAGGTAATTGACACCAAAACCCAGGCCGTAACTTCCACTAATTTTATCACTGACGGCACTACATTCGACAGTCCGTTTTATATCAACATGGATAGCAAAACAGGAGAGCTTTTTGTAACAGATGCTAAAGACTATAACTCAGCCGGAACGGTTACTGCGTTTGATAAAACAGGTAAGAAAGAGTACAGCCTTACCGCAGGTATCAGCCCGGGCAGTATTGCTTTCCTGTACTATTAAGCTTTCATTTTTATTTAAAGCTTATAAAAAGTAAATTTGCACTTAAATGAATTGAACATGCAAAAGCTTAATTTACGTTTACCGGCATTTTTATTATTTGTCCTGTCGGCCATTCTATCAACAGGTGTTATGCGCTTTGTAAGTTATGAAGTAATTACCCTCAGCAATTTTACACCACTGGGCGCCTTAGCTTTATTTGGCGGCGCTTATTTTGCTGATAAGTGGAAGGCGGTAATTACGGTAATAATAGTATTGTTCATCACTAATATTTACATCAACTACTTATATGTGCCTAAACTGATGTTCTGGACCAGTGGTTCATGGCCAATTTATTTTTGTTTTGTTGCCATGGTATTTATCGGCAGCTTAATGAAAAAGGTAAATGTAACCAACGTGCTTTTAGCCTCATTAGCCTCGGTAGCGCTGCATTGGTTGATCACAGATATCGAGCCTTGGATGACCAGTCCGCTTTATAGCAAAGGAATTATAGGCTATTTTGAATCGCTGATTGCCGCTTTACCCTTTGAGAGGAATATGCTGCTGGCCGATGCTGTGTTTGGCGCTATATTATTCGGCGGCTTTGAGTGGTTGAAAAGCAAGTACAAAATAGAGCAGCCCAGGCAGGTAGCTTTATAAACTTACCTGAAACAACAAAAGCGGTGAGCCATCATCGCTTTTGTTGTTTTATGATAAAATTCTGTCATGAAAAATATTGTGATACTTACCGGTGCCGGCATCAGCGCTGAAAGCGGTTTGCGTACGTTCAGAGACACCGACGGCTTGTGGGAGGGATACAATATTGAGGATGTGGCTACACCCGAAGCCTGGCGTCGCAACCCGGAATTGGTGCAGGAATTTTATAATATGCGTCGCCGCGACGTGTTGGCCGCTCAGCCGAATGCTGCTCATTATGCATTGGCCCGGCTGCAGGAAAAGTACAGGGTTAACGTAATCACCCAAAATATTGACGACCTGCATGAGCGGGCCGGTTCCAAAAACGTACTGCACCTGCATGGCGTCATCACCCGTTCGCAAAGCAGCGCTAATCCTGAGCTGACGTATCCGATAAATGGATCAGAAATAAAAATAGGAGAGTTATGTGAATTGGGTTCTCAACTGCGCGCCCATGTAGTTTGGTTTGGCGAACCTGTTCCCATGATGGAACAGGCTGTTGAACTTTGCAGGCAAGCCGATATCTTTATAATTGTTGGTACTTCTCTGGCTGTTTATCCGGCCGCCGGTTTGGTGCATGATGTAGGCAGGCAAACGCCGGTTTATATGGTCGATCCTAAAATTCCGGATGTGGGTTTGCCTCAGCGATTCATCAAAATTGAGGAAAAAGCGTCTGCAGGAGTGGCAAAACTGGTGGATGACCTGATGGCTTAATAGTTGTAACGATAATAAGCATCATTAAAGTCAGTGCGCATTTCAGCAAAGCGGGAAGTTACTTTTTTCAAAAACTCCTCATCTAATATTTCGAATACGCTGTTCACGCCGTCGGTCAAATCAATTTCGGGCACTTTATAGGTTTGCTCAAACACCCCTTTTTCAATTTTAATAATGAATTTTTGGTTCATGCTGAGGATGGATATTTTAAAATCAGGGTGCGGCAGTTCTGCTATAATTCTCATAATGTTTTTGGATTTAATAAGCCGTTCAGGGGGTCTTTACCTTGCAGGGTTCCCCAGGCGGCTAAGGGTTTAAAGCGGGCAAACAGTTCTTCGCTGTACCAATTTTCAGTCCGGGTTTTACGAATTACGTCTGCATGATTACGGGTACGGTAAGCAAAAGCCTTCACATCATCTACCGATTGCCATAACGAAAAGGTTGCCTGCCTCACAAATGGCGCCTCGCCAATACCTACAGAGGTTACATAACCAGGCGCTGATACCAATGGCTGCGCGGCTTTATCCACGTGCGACCAAAAAGCTTTCAACCGGCTTAGCCTGATGGTGGCCCGGGTCAAAACGGCTACCGGCCCTTCATAGGCTGTTTTAGAAGAAGCATCAAAGGGCTGTTGCCCGTCCCAACTGCCGTGACTTTGCAGTGGCTCGCACAAAATAGTCCAGCGCTCTGCAGTAAAACGGTTCCACCAGCGGGTAATCCATGATTTCTGGTTGAACTGCTCAAACGCCTGCTGGTTCTCCCAAACAGCCAGTAAACCCCATTGCTGCCAGTCGGGCGTAAGATCAAAACTTCCTTTGCGGCCGCAACCCAGCAGCTTCCAGAAGGTGCATTGCCGGTTAAGCCACAAAGGTAAGCGGTGCAAAGCCATAGCTAACAAAGCAAAGGGTATAAATGCTTTACGATAGCGCACCAGTGTTAAACTTACAATCACAAAACGAAGTAAGAGATAATTTATGAGATTACCATTATTTGCTTTTACGGTACGCTACCTACATTTGCGTATATGGCAGAAGATTTAACCATTTTACAATCGGCGGATAAAGCAGCGCTTTATCTGTCGTTACTTCCGCAAATCGAAGGATTGCTGGAGGGTGAAACAGACTTGGTAGCCAACCTGGCTAATGTTTGCGCGGCACTTAAAGAGCAGTTTAAATGGTTCTGGGTGGGCTTTTATCTGGTAAAGGAAGGTGAACTGGTATTAGGGCCGTTTCAGGGTCCGGTGGCTTGTACACGTATCAGTAAGGGCAGGGGCGTATGCGGAAGTGCCTGGCAGCAGGAGGAAACGCTCGTGGTACCTGACGTGGACGCCTTTCCTGGTCATATCGCCTGTAGTTCGTTATCTAAATCCGAAATTGTAATACCGTTGTTTTACCAGGGTGAGGTTGTAGGTGTGCTGGATGTGGATAGTGAAGAGTTAAACCAGTTCGATGAAACCGATGCTGAATATTTGAGACAGATTACCAACCTGATTAAATTTTAATGGAAAAAGTGTTTTTAGTGCCCGGTTTAGGTGCAGACGAAAGACTGTTTCAGTATTTAAATTTAAGCGGTTACCAGGTTATTCCTGTCAATTGGATTCTACCTATCCGTCAGGATATGCTGAGTACCTACGCCAGTAGATTAATTGACCATTATCATATAAGCTCCGGGTCTATTGTTATCGGTGTATCACTCGGCGGAATACTCACAGTAGAAATTGCCAAACAGATAACACTCAAAAAAGCTATACTCATATCAAGTGTAAAGACGGATGCGGAACTGCCACGTATATTTAAAGTCTATCGTTTTTTGCCACTATACCGACTGTTGTCCGAAAGTCAATACCGATTTTTAACTACTATTGCCAAACCGTTTTTTGGTCGATTTTCACCATCTGAATGGGCTTTATTCAAAGACATGTTTTATAAAACACCGGCATCTTTTATGCGCTGGGCAATACATGCGATTCTGCATTGGAAAAACACCGTCATTCCAGCCAATTTATGTCATATTGTTGGCAATAAAGATTTAGTTTTCAGCCATCGGCGTATACAAAATGCACAATTGGTAAATGACGGTACGCACATGATGGTTTTTGATAAAGCCCGGGAAATTAATCAGTTGATACATCAATGCCTGAATTCATAAAGCTACCCGAATCATTTTATCAAAGCGCAGATGTGGTTGACATTGCGCGGCAGTTGCTGGGAAAATATTTGTTCACCTGTCTGGATGGCATTGTTACCGGCGGCTACATTGTAGAAACCGAAGCTTACAACGGCGTAATTGATAAAGCATCACATGCCTTTGGTAACCGGGTCACGCCCCGCACTCAAACCATGTACGCACAGGGCGGAATAGCCTATGTTTATCTGTGCTATGGCATTCATGAGATGCTGAACGTGGTAACTTCAGTTGAAGGTCAGCCGCATGCTGTGCTCATCAGGGCCTTACAACCTACCGAAGGTATTGACATGATGCTTTACCGCCGGCACATGCCATTAATAAAGCCTAATCTCACGCGTGGGCCAGGTTCGGTAGGCAGTGCACTGGGCATCAGCCGTAAGTTAAACGGCATGAGTTTACAAAGCGATACCTTGTGGATTGAGGATAGGGGATTAATTTTTAAGGAAGAGGAAGTAATTGCTGCACCACGAATCGGCGTGGCTTATGCAGGGGCTGACGCTTTGCTGCCGTACCGTTTTTACTTGAACGGGAACCCTTATATCAGCAAATCTAATCGTTAAATTTTTGAAGCAAAAACGCTTTTTGTCGGTTATATACCTGATTAGCAATTATAATTATGGATTACGAAAAAGATTTAAAGAAACTTGAAACCATCGGTTTCCTGCGCGATAAAATTGATAGTATAAAAAGCGGTATGCTTACCACCTTCACTACCGAGAAAGGGTTTAAAAGCCGCCCAATGGGTACGGCTGATTTTGATATACAGGGTAACATCTGGTTTTTTACTGATGAATATTCTTCTAAAGTGGAAGAGATTTCGCATGAGAACAAAGTGTCGCTTACTTACGCAGACCCTGGCAATAATTTTTACCTGAGCCTTAAAGGCATTGCCAGCCTGGTGGATGACCGTGAGCGGATGCGTGTGTTGTGGAACCCTTTTGTGGAAAGCTATTTCCCTGCAGGCATTGACGACCCGCGCTTGATTTTATTAAAGATTGACCCTACCGAAGCGGAGTACTGGGATAGCAGTTCCAGCAAACTGGTGCAGCTTTTCCAGATTGTGAAAGCAGCAGCCACCGGCGAGAAACCATCCGGTAAACATGATGTAGTCGAGTTATAACACAAAAAAAGCAGGGCC
>CAXTCH010000083.1:0-10727 GCA_964241945.1 uncultured Mucilaginibacter sp. | reverse complement strand
GGTACCCACCAGGAACTACTGCGAATTGAAAACGGCTACTACCGCAAACTGTACGATTTGCAGTTTAACTCCGCAGGCATATCCCGATAGAAGAGAGGCAAGAAGTTAGAAACAAGACTTTATCATTATGCTGAGCGATAGCGGCGTTTATAAATAAAATCTTGTTCATTGCTTCTTGTTTCTAATCTTCTATCCTTACCCCGGCTGTACCATGCCAACGTCGTCGCCCGGTTCATTGGGCGGGGTTTTGATGGGGTTCACCGGTTCCTCTTCCGTTTCGTGCTGTTTAGCAACGTCGCCAAAGTCGGCCTGTTCGTCGTGGTATTCTTTGTCCTCGGGGCGCACCAGGCTTTTGCCGCCGTTATCATCCGGGCGGTCGCTTGGGGTATCAGAAGGAGAGGGCTTGCTGTGTGAATTTGCGGGTGCTGTCATAGTAAGGGAGTAACAATAGAGATCTGTGATTTGTTCGAGCCTGCATAACGACAGTGCCCTTGTCACGCTGAGCGCTTCGTCAGTATTTACAAAGAAAATTACCTTTACATGTCATTGCGAAGAACGAAGCAGCCACACGGAGGCATAGCCGCTCTGTATAGCGTGCGATGGCTTCGTTCTTCGCAATGACATGTTTTGACTTCTATATGCTTTTGGCTTAAGTCTTTACTGAAAGGGAGGACTTAAGCCAATAAATAAAATCAAGGATTCTTATCCGCCGTTTAGCTACCGAACCTTAGGTTGAGTGCTACTATCCTGTAAAGTTGAGTTAGTGCTTTTATTTCGCGCAGGAGCGCTGGTTTTATAGCTTGGTTTAAGTCGCCCCTTTCAGGGAAGACTTAAACCAGTGCAGGGTCCTCATCTATCTCAATATCTTCAAGGTTTTTACACTCAATATTTGTCAACCTATTATTTTCTAATATATCAGCTGCCCTTTGTGTTAAAATAATACCATAATATTTTTGGGGCATGAAAAAATCACTGCCATCCCATTGATCTATGCCTACATGAAGTCCCTTATAAAACCAACATAAAGGGCCTTCAGGAACATATCTTTTACTAAATATAGCTGATTTACTGTAATCTATAATACCGCATCTACCAGTTATTGAAAGGCCATGATAGCCCGTTATTTCCATATCTTTTTTGTCATATAATTTTATTTCAAATGTGCGCCAGCCAGTTAAATTGTTTGCTTCCAGTGCCTGCTTCATTTTACCCGAAATCAAATACAGACTAGGCCATCCTGTGTCTAAAACATCTGTAAATTTACTGCCATACTCGACTTTAAATACAATAGGAAAATTAATTTTATCATAGACACCCTTTATTAATCGATGTTGATCAAAAAGACCATCTTTATCTTCATTTTTGCTTAACTGATTTGCATGTGCTTGAATGGTCGAGGGTAGCAGCTTACTATCAAATGTGTAATATTTCATATAACAATAAATTTTTTATTGACCAAATTTCTTCATTAATTTGGAACCGAAGTCTAAGATTTCTGCTTTGGACGGATTTGTTCGAATAAATTTTATCCATGCTTCATTATAAGCCCTTGCATTTTTTAAATGACTAGCCGTTTCCCACCACTTTAATAGACTTGGATCATGAATGTTTATACCCTTACTTTTAAAAAAGCTAGCAAATTTCTGTGGAAAAATATGATGAGCTTGGTATACTGCTCCAGGGTCAGTACCGCTGTGTTCCCGTGTGTCTTTCCGCCATTTTTCATAAAACATGCATCCACTTTTGTTACTTTCCCAAATAAACTCCGCCATATTATTTCATTATATCTGCTATCCTTAATCTCCGACTGCGGATCCCCAAGCCCCAAGACTTCAGTCTTCACTGAAATCCTTATAGCAAAGCCACTTACAATGTATGTAACTGCAAATTTTTAAATCAGCAACCAAAATCGCTGACACTATCTTGTCAGTGTTGCAAGGTGTTGCGTAGTGTTGCACACTGTTGCAGGTGTTGCATGCGTTGCGTGCAACACCATCTTATACATTGCGCCGGAAATAGAATAGCTTATATGCCCAGTACCTGTTTTAGCTTCATGTAACCGGCCTTGCTTACCGGTATTTTATCGCCCGATTTCAGTATCGCCAAATGTGCATCCTTTTCATAAGGATCGATGCGGGTAATTTCCGATACTTTGATGATGAAGGAACGGTGCACCCGTACGAACTGCCGGCCGTCCAGCGCCTGCTCAAAAAAGCCCATGGTTTTGTTCTTCAGAAAAGAGCCCTCGGCGGTATGAATGCTCACATAATCGTCATCAGCGGCCAGAAACAGGATATCGTGCACCGGGATGATTTTTACCTTTGTGCCGGTTTTAACCACCACCCGTTCCTGCGAAGCTGTGGGATGGGTAACCGCATTCAACAGTTGCTCGGTTTGCTGCTGTTGCGGGGCGCTCGGCGCCTGTGCCAGATACTTATCAATAGCCTTATTAAACCGCTCGCGGGTGAAGGGCTTTAACAGGTAATCTACCGCATGGGTTTCAAAAGCCTTGATGGCATATTCATCAAAAGCGGTGGTGAAAATTACGGCGGGCGGCTGCTCAATCAGTTCCAGCATTTCGAAGCCGTTAATTTTAGGCATCTGTACGTCTAAAAAGATGAGGTCAGGCTGGTACTGCATAATGGCCTTAACGCCTTCAAAGCCATCGCCGCATTCCTGCAACAGCCCAATCTGCGGGTAGGCCTGCAGGTATTCCATGACTACCATGCGGGCTAAAGGTTCGTCGTCAATTATTAAGGCGCGTTTCATGTGGTTGCGGAATGGTAATGATGGTGGTAAATATACCATCATTTGCAAAAGTTTCCACCAAATCGTTACGGCCAAATAGCAAATACAGGCGGCGCTTTAAGCCGCGCAGCCCAAAGCCGGTGCCCTCACGCGGCCGGGCCGTTTGTAAATCGAAGGGGTTTTGAATAGTGACGGTCAGATTCTGAGCGTCTACGTCGGCACGGATGCTTACGGTTACGTCGCCGGTGGTATCATACAAACCAAACTTAATGGCGTTTTCTACAATGGGCTGCAGCAGCAGCGAGGGGAGTACCGCCTCCTGACACTTATCATTGCAGCTGATTTCAGTTTGCAGGCGATGCCCGAAGCGTACCTTCTCAATAGCCAGATACAAATTGAGGTGAGCCAGCTCTTCGCTCAGGGTTACCTGTTGCTGGTCGTCTTTTTTGAGCGTACCGCGCAAAAAGTCTGACAGCTGGTGTATCATGGTACGCGCCTGATCTGGTTTAAAGCCAATTAACGCATTAATAGAGTTAAGGCTGTTAAACAAAAAGTGCGGCTGTAATTGCTGGCGGAGGTTATAGAGTTCCGCATCGCGGGATAGCTTTTCGGCTTCGGTTTTGCGCTTCTCATTTTCCTTTTGATCCAGCTGGCTATACCAAACCAGGCTTACCATGGCAATCCAGCCAATAGCCAAAAAGCCGATAAAAAAGCGCAGTGGCAGGGATTGCGTAAGAAAGCTTTGGTAGGCGCCATCACGCAGCAAGTAAGGCAAAACACCCCACTCAATGGCCGTGCAAATGCCGGCCAGGGTAGCGCAGCCAATAAGCAGGTTTAAGTAGCTGCCTTTACCCGGCTGATAAAAGCGCAGATTGTTATTGATAAGCCAGCAGGCCGCAGCTAAAGGAAGAGTAGTAACTGCACTATCCACCAGCGCAGTATACCACAGAAAGCCAAACCCGTGAATTACATAAGCCTGCAAGGCTGCCCAAGATGCGCTTACAATGGTTACAGGCAAGTAAACCTTCCTTAACGGTGCGGGTGCTAAAGCGGGCATTTCCGTTGGTGAATTAACTGGTTGTGATGATGGTGTTAAAGCTCGGGTTTAATTAGTAAGTACGAATATCGATGCCGGCCATGATGGAAGTACCTTTTAGTACCAATACTTTATCAGGGTTTTGCTGTACGGCGCCAAACACCCGGCGTTTATCGTCCACCCCGCTAAAAATAGCGGCCGCTTCAGAAACTACCACCCAGTGCGGAGGCACAATTAACTTAATGCCGCCAAATAGCTGGGTTATATCAATTACCACCCGGCCATTGATGTCGGCCTGGCTCAAATCAATCTCGGTACCGCCAAACACGTTCACAATGTCTCCCCCTTTAAAGGTTTTGGATAATACAATGCGCTTAACACTGCCGAAGAAGGAGGTGCAGTCTACAAAATCGGGGCCTAAATTTGAAGCGTTACTAAAATTGGTGCCGGTATCTTTTGTATAAGCTGCGTCTAAAGGGTCAACAGTTGCGTCCGGGTTAAACGGATCAGCTTGAGGACGGTCGGTGCGTGCATCCCAGGTTATATTGCGTGCCGTACGATGATTACGCCTAAAGATGACGAACACGCCGGCTACAATCAATATCATAGGCCAAACCGGGATATATACAAATGGCTCTAATAAAAAGATAATGCCTATAGCCGTAAGAAACAACCATGCGTTATTGCGGAAGTTATGCTTGGCGCCGGTATATAAGCCTGCCAGAATCAGGATCATCGGCCAGCGGAACAACCAGTAAGGGAAAAACAGAATATCCAGATCGCGCAGTAAGTAAACACCGCCGATGGCCAGTAACAGCAGTCCGACAAACACTTTGCCATTACGGTCTTTATTCGTATATGTAGTTTCGTTGCTCATGTGAGTAAAAGAATATACCTCAAATATAGGTGTTGGCACAAGGGATGCCTATACCTGTGAGGCGATTAAAGTTAAGAAGTCGGTAAGTAAGGGAAAATTGTCGGTGAAAAGAAGACAAAAAAAGCAGCCGGGTTTTGCGGCTGCTTTTGCAGGAGTACATTTAAACCTCCGGTTCCTGCTGGCTCAGGCAATGAAAGCTGCCCAAGCCCCAAACCAGGTCGGTCGAGTCAATGCCGATTACTTTGCGGTCGGGAAAGCATTGCTGTAAAATATCGAGCGCCTTATCGTCTTTGTCGCAGCGGTAGGTAGGTACGGCTACTACCTCGTTGCCAATGTAGAAGTTGGCATAAGATGCAGGCAGGCGCTGGTCTTCATGGCTTACACCATCGGGCATGGGCAGTTCAATAATATTGAGCTGTTTGCCATTGAGCAGGCGCATGGTTTTTAAGGTCTGCAGGTTTTCCTGTAAAATGTAGTAGTTATCGTCCTGCTTATTTTCTTCAACTACGGTAACCACGGTATCTTCATTTACAAAGCGGGTAATATCATCAATATGCCCGTCGGTATCATCGCCCACAATGCCATCGCCCAGCCATAGTACCTGCTCAACGCCATAATAGTTTTGCAGATAGCCTTCAATCTGCTGCTGGTTTAAATGCGGATTACGGTTAGGGTTCAGCAAACAGGCTGTGGTGGTAAGTAAGGTTCCTTTGCCGTTAAAATCAACCGAGCCTCCCTCCATCACAATGCCGGGATGATATACCGGCAGGTTGAATTGTTCGGCAATGCGGGTAGGGATCACATCATCCAAATCAAACGGCGGATATTTGCCTCCCCAGGCGTTGTAGCCCCAGTCTACCACTGCCTTACTGCCGGTTTGCGGGTTGATGAGAAATGCCGGCCCATGATCGCGGCACCATGCATCGTTGGTCGGAAAGTTATAAAACTCAATCCGGCTTAAATCGGCGCCTGCCTTTTGCAGTTCGTCGATAGCAAAAGCTTTCATGGCTTCGCTACCAATGTTGATACGTACCAGTTCGCCCGGTGTTAAGGCTTTGATAAATGTACAGTAATGCTCAAATATACTCTGCAGTTTACCCGGCCATGAAGCTTCTTTATGCGGCCAGCTCAACCAGGTGGCCGTATGCTTATGCCACTCGGCAGGAAAAAAGTAGCCGGATTGGGAAGGAAAGTCCGGTAGTCCGAAAGACCGGTAGTCCGAAAGTTTAAGAGATTGAGAGTCTGAAAGATTTTGTTTGGGCGGCATTAATTTTTAATTAGAGAGTTTCTTAGTGCGTTGAGCATGGCTAAAATCTCATCGCATTGGGTATATATTTTTTGAAAATCATCTATTCCAATTAAATTTCTTTTTCGCGCAATATGAATACAACCAACTACTTCAATATTCGATCGTAGTGCGTAAGACAAAAATTTATTGAATTCGGCATTGGACTGACCTGTTGACCCTTCCGCAATGTTTAATGACACTGAATCAGCTGCCCTCTTAATTTGAGAAGTCAAAATGTAAATTTCTTCTTTTGGAAATTTTCGGGTTAGCTCATGTACATCCGCAGATAAGTCAATGGCCTTTTGCCAAACAATTAATTTTTCAAATTTAAAAGCCATAGGACTATATCAAGCTGAATTTCTAATACTTTCGGACTTTCGGCCTTTTCAGACTTTTGGACTGATTAATCTTCGTCAATAAGTCTTTTTGTTACCGGCGCATAAGAATCTATTCTGCGGTCGCGCAAAAACGGCCAGTGTGTACGGTAATGGTCGGTTTGGTTGGTATCCAGTTCTACTACCGTAATTTGCTCATCATGGTGCGAGCCCTGGAACATGACGGTGCCGAATGGATTAGACACAAAAGAACCACCCCAGAACTTCAGGCCGGCTTCTTCGCCTACGCGGTTTACACTTACCACGTGCACGCCGTTAGCTACCGCATGTGAGCGCTGTATGGTTTGCCAGGCGTTGTATTGTTCGGTATTGGTGTCTACATCCTGTGCAGAAGCCCAGCCAATGGCGGTAGGATAGAACAGAATTTCAGCGCCCATCAGTGAAGTGATTCGGGCAGCTTCGGGATACCATTGGTCCCAGCAAATAAGTACGCCGATGGTGGCAAACTTAGTTTTAAAGGTTTTGTAACCCAAGTCACCGGGGGTGAAGTAAAACTTTTCATAAAAGCCCGGATCATCAGGAATGTGCATTTTACGGTACTTGCCCAAATAGGTACCGTCGACATCCAGCACAGCCGTAGTATTATGGTAAAGGCCTTGGGTGCGTTTCTCAAACAGCGAAGCTATAATTACCACGCCCAACTCGGCAGCCACCTTAGATAACTCGTCGGTTGAGGGACCGGGAACGGGTTCGGCCAGCTTGAAGTTATCGTAATCTTCCACATCGCAAAAATATAACGAGGTAAACAGCTCCTGCAGGCAAACAATCTGCGCACCTTCAGCGGCGGCTTCTCTTACCTTTTCAATAGCCTTCTGCAAATTTTGCTGCTTATCGGCAACACAGGTGGTTTGCACTAACCCAACTTTTACTTTAGCCATAGCTTTTATGAAATTTTGCGCAAAAGTACAGAATTGGTTGATTAGTTTATGGGTCGAATGAATTCATTATCACGACGGTAAAAAGGGGTAACACTGTTTTTACATTCCGCTTATATAGAAGATGTTGTAATTTACAAGATGAACCAATGAACTCATTTAACCAATAAACCAAATTACCTACCTTTGCCGCCGAAATGACTGATACTGCTGATATCCCGAAGCCAAAAACCTGGAAAGATAAACTGTGGAGTGTAACCAAGCTATTGCTTAAGATAGTGGTTACCGGCGCTTTGCTGTATTATGTTTTCAGCAAGGTACCGCTGAGCGAGGTAAAATACCGGCTGCTGCATGCCAATTACTGGTGGATGCTGGCCGGTGTGTTCTGTTTTGCTTTGTCTACCCTGGCTTCCTCATGGCGGCTGCTCAGCTTTTTTAAATCCATCCACCTGCGGCTCGACCCACGGCTTAATTTGCGTCTGTATTTACTGGGCATGTTTTATAACTTTTTATTGCCGGGCGGCATTGGTGGCGACGGCTATAAAATTTACATTTTGAACAAGCGGTACAAACTGCCGGCCAAAAAAATGTTCTGGGCTATTTTGTTCGATCGCTTAAGCGGTTTGTGGGCTATTGGCTTGTTAACCGTACTTTTTAAGCTGTTTATGCCGCAAATTGAAATTAGCTTCTGGATACCCTTCTCTGTTTTTGCGGCGGGGTCGGCAATTTACTATTTTATTTTGCACAAGTTTTTTAATGAATATACCCATCGCTTTTTCGAAGCGCATGGCAAGGCGGTGTTGGTGCAATCATTACAGGTGCTTACCATCATTATGGTACTGCTGGGACAGGATTTTCATGGCAAGTTTACGCCTTATTTATTATCGTTCTTGTTATCGGCCCTGGCGGCTGTATTGCCTACCTTAGGCGGCGCTGGTGCACGCGAGGCCATGTTCAAAGCGCTATCCGGCGTGTTTCATACCAATGTGGGGCTGGCTGTTTTTTTAAGCGTATCGTTTTATCTTATTTCTTTGGTAATAGCTTTATTTGGTGCTTATTATGCGGCGCGCCCCAACAAACTGGAAGAAGGCATGCCGCCGGTTGAAGAGGAGTAAAGGAATCCGAAAGTCGGAAGACCGAAAGTCCGGAAGTGGGAATCAAAAGTAAAAGCTCAAAAAGTAAAATGTTAATAACTTCTTCTGTTATTTATGAATAAAACAGGAAACTTCTTGTTGCTTCTTATGCTAATGGACTTGTGGTCTACCCGACTTTCAGACTTCTTCTTGTCAACATATTTTCAGTAATTACGTTAGTTAATAAACCAATTAACGCCAATGGACAGCTTTCGTGATTTTAACAATGCGCAGGTGGCGGCCTTGCCCCGGCATTTAAAGCAGTTTATTGTAAACCAGCATTATGAGCATTATACACCCATCGACCAAGCGGTATGGCGGTATGTAATGCGCCAGAATTACAGCTACTTGAAAGATGTAGCCTATTATCCCTATATCCCGGGGCTGCAAAAGGCAGGGCTGACCATTGAACAAATCCCGGACATGCAGGAGGTGAATGATGCTTTAGGCAAAATAGGCTGGGGTGCGGTTACTGTGGATGGCTTTATTCCGCCTGTAGCTTTTATGGAGTATCAGGCCTACCGGGTACTGGTCATTGCGGCCGACATCCGCCAGTTAAAGCATATTGAATATACGCCTGCACCCGATATCATCCATGAATCTGCCGGGCATGCGCCGATTATTGCAGACAAGGATTACCATGATTATTTGAGCTATTTTGGTTCCATCGGCGCTAAAGCTATGTTTTCGGCACAGGATTTTGAACTGTATGAAGCCATACGTGAACTGTCTATCCTGAAAGAAATGCCGAATGCAGATATGGAAGCTATTACCAATGCTGAAGAACATGTAGCTAATTGTCAGGATAATATGGGCGAACCCTCAGAAATGGCATTGCTAAGCCGCCTGCACTGGTGGACGGTAGAATATGGCTTAATTGGAACTTTGGAACAGCCCAAGATATATGGTGCAGGCCTGTTATCTTCTATTGGTGAAAGTGTAAGCTGCATGAAGCCGGAGGTAGAGAAAATTCCTTACACTTCAGATGCGGTTAATTACTCATATGATATCACCCAACCGCAGCCGCACCTGTTTGTAACGCCCGATTTTCAAAACCTGATTGATGTTTTGGAGCAGTTTGCCGACACCATGTCCTTTCGCAAAGGAGGCGCCTATGGTTTACAAAAAGCGGTGGAAAGTAAAAATGTATGTACGGCAGTTTACAGTTCGGGCCTGCAGGTGAGCGGCGTGTTTACCTGTTTTGAAGAGGCGCAGGGTAGGGTTACTTTTATCAAAACTACCGGCGCTACTGCGTTGGCGGTGGGTAATCGTGAACTCGAAGGGCAAGGAAAATTACATCACCCGGACGGATTCAGTTCGCCGATGGGCAAACTTTCGGGATTCGATTTGCCCTTAGAAGATTTTATGCAGGAGGATTTGCAGCCGGCAGGAATTATACCAAGCCAATCAACGGTGTTAAGTTTTGAGAGTGGCATAACCGTGAAGGGTGTAGTGCAAAGTATCACAACTCATAGAGATAAAATTCAGGTAATCACCTTTACCAACTGCACCGTAACCGGTGTTAACGGGCAAGTGCTGTTTAACCCCGCATGGGGCGTTTACGATATGGCGGTAGGGCAAGCAATTATTTCGGTGTTTTGCGGCGCGGCAGATAAAGAGGCTTTTGAGGAAGTGGTGCTGAAATCAACCACGGTAAACCATCATCCGGTGTATGACGAGCACACCCTTCAACTGCACCAGCTCTACCAGCAGGTGCGTACCTGCCGCAACACTCAAAGGGGTTACGAAGCTTTACCTAATATATGGTATCAGTTAAAAACGCAGTATGCTGATGACTGGCTGTGTCCCTTAGAAATACTTGAGATTATTGAGCAGGAAAATGAGCAACCCGAGCTTGCAATAGAGATAAAAGCTTTTTTGGAAGATAAATCTGCTAAACAACCCGAATTAAGCAAGTTGATTTCGGACGGCTTTTACCTCATTAAACACCCGGTGGAACAGAAACTGGAAGTTTGAAAAATTGTATATTAGCGATATGACAACGATTAGGATAACAGTTGAGGATGATGAAGTAAATGTTGTAAAAAAACTTTTGCTGGATTCCGGAGCAGTTAAAAGCATTGAAGAGGAAAGAAAAGAAGAAATGCAAACTCCTTATGAGCGGATAAAAGCGCTTTTAGATGACGCTAAAGGTAAAAATTTATTCGCTGATATTGAAGATCCTTCAGAATGGCAAAGGCAGATCAGAAAGGAATGGGATCGTGATTTTTGACACGAATATTCTAATTTACCTGTCAAAATATAAACTCAGCCCAGAAATTTTACTCACAGAACCGGTTGCCATTTCGGTCATTACTAAAATAGAAGCATTAGGCTTTGCTTTTAAAAATGAAGATGAATATATATTGCTTGCG
>CAXTCH010000082.1:1783-10747 GCA_964241945.1 uncultured Mucilaginibacter sp. | reverse complement strand
GGCCAGGACCGCCGTTTGGTGGAATTATCATATCAATAACAGCAAACGCCCCACCGGTTTCTTTGCCGGTGAGTACGAGGCGATAGGTGTCGCCCACCATTGCTATATACTTACCTTGTTGCGGGCCTAACACAATTGCCTCAGGAGGTACATTGCTCATGTTATACAGTTTAAGTTTAACTTTATAACACAGTTTGGTACCTGTGGTTTGTGTGGGCTAAGTTCATCACAAACTTCAACGTTTATTTGCAGGTAAGCCATCCAAGTGTCTGCCAAATCTGCTAATTTGGCTTGTTCTCGAAATTTTGTTTATCTATATGAACCGTATTGATCGCCTGTCGGCTATGCTTATCCAGTTACAATCGCGCCGGGTGGTAAAGGCGCAGGATATGGCCGAACGGTTCAGCATCAGCTTGCGTACCGTATACCGAGATATACGGGCGCTGGAAGAAGCCGGCATACCATTGCTGGGAGAGGCCGGCCAGGGCTATTCATTGGCCGACGGTTACCGCCTGCCGCCGGTGATGTTTACCCGTGAGGAAGCTACCGCCTTTATTACTGCGGAGAAGCTGGTGGGCCGCTTAACCGATGACCTGAATGGCGCAAGTTACGCTTCGGCCATGTACAAAATAAAGGCCGTGCTGAAATCGGCAGAGAAAGATTACCTGGCCGAAATTGATGGTCGCATTGAAGTGTTTAAGTCTCAGCGGCCGCCGGAGATGCAGTCAGGCGTTCATCCGCTGCAGGTAATACTTGCGGCTATTGCGCAGAAACAAACTTTGCATTTAAAATATTTCAGCTATTACCGCCAGCAGCATACCGAGCGCACAGTTGAACCTTTGGGCGTATTTTACCTGGATAATTACTGGCACCTGATTGGCTGGTGTAACCGGCAGTCGGCTTACCGCGATTTCAGGTTCGACCGCATACAGGATATTCAACTTACCGAGCAAACCTGCCAAAAAGTACATTTGTCATTAAAAGCATATTTTGAACAGCATCACCGCGAACGCGATTTACAGCAGGCGGTAATTACTATAGACCGGCAGGCGGCGCTGCACCTGGGCGAGCAAAAATATTATCATGGGTATATCGGCGAAACCGAAACGGCGGACGGCAGTATTGAAATGACATTTTTAACCTCGGCCTCTATTGAAGGCTTTGCCCGCTGGTATGTATGCTTTGCCGATTGTGCCCGCATTTTGCAACCCGAAGCGCTGCGCTGCCGGGTAAACGAAATTCTTACTGCCGCTGTAAAAAAGTTGCAGGTAGCCGAATCCTGCTGACATAGGGTTGTCATAACTGCCTGGTTAATTTGCAGCACAAAAAAACTAAAGCAGTTATGAATATTTTAAACACCCTTCTGGTTAAAGAACTGGACAATGAATGGCAGGCCACCCGAAAAATGATTGAACGTGTACCTGACGATCAACTGGGCTGGCAGCCACACCCTAAGAGCATGACGCTTAAGCAACTGGCCAGTCACGTGGTAGACATACCCGGCTGGCCTAAGCTGATGCTGGAAACCGAGGGGATAGATTTTGCATCCGACCATGACTTTCAACCTACGCCGGTGAGCAGCACTGCAGATTTGCTCAGCTTGCTGGAAACCTCCTATCAAAAAGGCCGGGAGGCGCTGCTGGCTGCAGATGATGAATTATTGCTCAACAGCACCTGGACCATGCGCGCCGGTGAATATTTTATCGGCACCCATACCAAATACGAAAGTGTGCGCCTTGCCCTGGCTCAGTTAATTCATCACCGGGCGCAGTTAGGCGTATTTTTGCGCCTGCTCAACATTCCCATCCCCGGCAGTTACGGCCCGAGCGCCGATGAAATGGAAATGGCATTTTAAGCAATAAACCGCTGTCAGCACGAAGGTGTGTTTTTCATTGCGTTCGTGCTGATAGCGGTTTGCCTGCTTTTACTGCACCTGCTAAAATCTCAGTAACCGGTTAATACATCGTAATACATTTATATTAGCGGAAAAATTGACCTTACATGAGCCTTCACACTTCCGCTATTAATAGCATTTCATGGAAACCGGCGCAAAGCTGGCCGGTTTTTATACTGATTACTGTACTGCTGCTATGGACATTGCACGCACTGGCATTTTTTCCGCACGAGTATGCCCATTCCTTCAGCGCCTGGCTGCTGGGTTGGAAGGCCAACCCGCTGGCCCTGAATTACGGACACTTAACGGTTAGTAATTTGCTGGCGCAATTTGATATTGATGAAAATGTAAACTATCAGCCCATTTTTGCCGGTGGGCATGGCGTTCAGGCCGCAATCATTGCAGCAGCCGGTATGATAATTGGCAACGGCTTTATTACGTACACCATCAGTTGGTGGGGATATTATAAAGCCCGGAAAAGCGGATCGCGCACCTGGGCTTTATTCTTTTACTGGTTTTGGGTAGCCAGCATCGGTAATTTTATTGATTATGTGCCGGCGCGAACTTTCGCACCCACCGGAGATATGCACACAGTACTGCAGGGACTTCATGGGTCGCCCTGGTGGCTGATTGCATTCCCGGGCATTCCCTTTGCCCTGGCATTGCTTCATTTCTTTTTTAAGATTGCCCCTGATGCTTTGTGCTGGCTTTTTCCGGCATCGGTTGGCCGAAGGGTGGTGATGGTACTGTTTACCGCACTGGCAGTGTTTGGTTTTTACGGCGCTGCCGGAATGTCCGGCGGGGGCAAAGTCTCGCACTTAATTTCCGTAGTATCGGTTTACGGGCTATTGCCGTTAATGACGCTGTTAGGCTGGTGGCTCACCAACCGGGTTTGGTTGAGGAAGCAGAACACCGCCCTGGCAAACTAACTACAACTATAAAACAAAAATGCCCTCTTTAACGGAGGGCATTTTTATTATCGCATCGCCGGCGCAGCGTTGCGCGGATCTGGTTTTGATTTGAGCAGGTATTCTTTCGGCGGCTCCTCGCCGGCAAGATTTTTCACAAAGTAATCCCAACGGCGGCGCATCATGTAACTACTGTAAGGGCCGTAACCATGCGGCATGTTCGGGAATACAATTAAATCATAATCTTTATTGGCTTTTTCCAAGGCCTCCACCACCAACAGCGTATTTTGCGGAGGTACGTTGTCGTCCATCAAGCCATGCGCCAGCAGCAGTTTGCCTTTTAGGTTCTTGGCATACGTCTCATTGGCATGCGCCTCGTAATCCGACATGGTAACCAGGCCATCGTAGCGTTCGCCCCAATCATCCTCGTAATTCCGGTTGTCGTGGTTGCCCGATTCGGAAATGCCCACCTTAAAAAAATCCGGGTAGCGGAACATGGCCGAGGCGGTAGCAAAACCGCCTCCCGAGTGGCCCCAGATACCTACACGGTTCACATCCAAATATGCGTAGCGTTGTGCCAGTTGCTGAATACCGGTTACCTGGTCGGGCAGGGTATTTTCAGACATATTGCCGTAGCTCATGTCATGGAAGCTTTTCGAACGGAGCGGGTTGCTGGTGCCTTCAATCGCCACCACAATAAAACCCAATTCGGCAAGCGCCTGGTTATCGCCCCGCGAAGCAGCAAAAGACCAGCTGCCCACACTGCCGCCCTGCGGACCCGGATAGATGTAATCTACAACCGGATACTTTTTACCGGCTTCCATGTGGGTGGGGGTAAACATCAAACCATAAATATCGGTCTTGCCGTCGTGTGCCTTTACCGAGAACGGAATGCAGGGATGCCAGCCTGCCGCGGTCAGCCTCGAAATATCTGTCTTTTCGAGTGTTGACAACAGTTTGCCGTTTTTATCGCGCAACACGGTTACCGCAGGTACATCAGGCTTGGAGTAGCTATCGATCAGGTAATTACCTGAAGGTGATAGGGTAATCTGGTGATTACCTTCCTCCGGGGTAAGTACTTTCAGGTGTTTGCCTTCAAAATCTATTTTACAAAGCTGACTGAAATAAGGGTTGCCGGCTTCCATTCCGTCGGCAATAAAGTAAAGTTCACGTGCCTTTTCATCTACCTTTAACAACTGGGTGATGGTGAAATTGCCCTTGGTAATCTGGTTTTTTACTTTGCCGGTAATGGCATCGTACAAATATAATTGCCCCCAGTTATCACGCTCAGAAAACCAGATGAACTCACTCGAGCCTTTTAGATAGCGCCAGTTGATGCTTCCCTGGCCCGATTCAAATTGGGTAGGTACGGTTTCTTCAAACACATCGCGCACGTTGCCGGTAGCGGCATCGGCAATACGCACTTTTTCCTGCTTATGGTCGCGCGAGGTGGAAACAAAGGCCAGGCGGCTGCCATCGGGTGCCCAGTCTATATCATCAAAAGTGCCGCTGCTGGATATATCGTCGCTCAAAGTAGCACGGTGCGGATCCGGATCCACCTTTAGCATAATTACTTTAGGTTCATCTACATTAATAATGACCCGCGAAATCATGGCGATATTTTTATCGCCGGGCAGCGGGTATTTCCAGCTTTCGAGGGCAGGATGCCCTACATTGGTCGTCACCAGATACATATCGCCCACTTCACGCTGATCTTGTTTAAAAGTGGCAATCTTTTTCGAGTCGGGCGACCAGCGCAGAATAGCGGCTTCACTGTGTTTCCAGCCGGCATTATCTGTGGCATAGCCAAAATCTTTGATGCCGTCGGTAGTCAGCTGGGTTTGCTGGCCGGTAGCTACATCGCGTACCCAAAGGTTGTATTCTTTAATAAAAGCAGCTTTTTTACCATCGGGCGAAAGCACTTCGTTGCCGTTGCCGCCTCTGCGGCGACCGCTGGTCATCCCGGCATTGCCGGCCTGCATAGCGGAATTATCAGCCGTGCAGGTATAGCTTTGCAAGTCAACCCGCCATTGCTTGCCATCGGCCCGGAATATCACGGCTTTGTTATCAGGTGAATAACTGAAGTTTTGAAAAGGCAGCATGTCCGCCTGATAAGCCTTTCCTGAAGCCGAAGATAAGGCAGCGGCCAGCTTTTGCTGATCAAATGCCGGTTGGCGGGTGCCTTTTACCGGATCAACTATAATAAATTCACTTCCTTTGGTGGTAAGTGTGCGGTACCAAAAGCGGTCGGCGGGCAGCCAGGTTGGCCTTACACTGCCATGGTCGGTTAAAGGTTCGGTATTATAGCTGAGCATACTTTCGGCACGCTCATAATCCTGAGGAGTTAAAACACGGCCGCTCTGTGCGTAGGTGGTCGCGCTAAGCGCAAGCGGAATGGCAGCGAGTAAGAATTTATTCATAGCAAATAAACAGGAGTGAGTGAAATGGGAGCAATATACATTAAAACCAAATGTGATAACAAGAGATAATAAGTAACAAATTTATATTAATTTCGATAAATTATATTTTCAATAATTATTGAAAATATAAAATTTTCTATATGTTTGTACTGTTAATGAGCGCCAATCATCCATACTTCATACAATTCACTGATCATGAAAACAAAGCTTTCACCCAGCGTATCAGGTTATCTGGTTTCGAACCTGGTGGCATTTTGTATCATGGGCCTGAGTAAATTTTTTAAACTTCAGGACCCCAACGTGCTTATCTTTTCTGAATTTTTTATCATCCCCTTACTTATGGGAATTATTAGCGCCTGGTATTGGCGGGGTTTGAAGCTGAGCGGCAAGCAATACGTCGGAAGGGCCTGTTTAAATGCTTGTATCGCTATTATATGCAGTGCTGCCTTTCTGCATGAAGGAGTGATTTGCCTCGTTATTGTATCGCCGGTATTATTAACCCTCCTTGTGGCAGGTACCTTTGCCGGGCGGGAAATGTTTAAGCGGAACCAACAGCATCTCAATGTGAGCATACTTACGCTGCTGTTGTTTACTATGCTGACCGACGCATTCACTAAGCATCATTATGTAAACGAAGTATCCGACCAAGTAGTAATCAACGCGCCCGTAGGCAGGGTGTGGCATTATGTGGTGGCCTATCGTAAAAATACACAGCCAAACCAATATTGGTTGTTTAAAATGGGTATGCCCAGCCCCGTACAATCCACTGCAGATGGTTATCATGCAGGCGCCAACCGCAAATGCATTTTTAGTAATGGCTATGTGTTTGATGAAAAGATTGTGGTGTACGAAAAAGAAAAGAACCTCACTTTTGATGTTACCAACCAGCCCCGCGATCCTGAAATTATGAACCATATTGATATTCGCAGAGGGCAGTTTATTTTGAAAGATAACGGAAACAATACCACTACGCTCATTGGTAATAGCTGGTACGAACTGCATGTATTTCCAACCTGGTATTATGACCTGTGGGCACAAAGCGTTACCCGTAACGTACACCTGCGGGTAATGAATTATATTAAAGAACTTAGCGAAGCCCGGTAAATGTTTTTGTTTACAATACGTTACCTGGGTTTTCTGAAATATGTATACGGCCTACCATGGTTGTTCGATTGCTGGTTAAAAGTATATAGTTTGCTTACACAGCCCAAAATATTTGACTGGATAGATATTATAGAGGCGGAAATTACTTCCTTGCCGAACGTTACCGTCCATCTGCACAAATATGGCGGCTTGCAGTTTGATGTAAATGGAAAAGAAATCGGCCATATTCACAGTAACGGGTTGCTGGATATGCCGCTGAACCGGGCAATAAAACAACAGCTTATGCCTGAGGGCCGTATACAGGATCATCATTCTTTTAAAAATACCGGTTGGATCAGCTTTTACATCACTACTGCCGGTGATGTTGCTTATGCAATTAAATTATTAACCATAGGTTTTGCATTGAAAAAGAATCCTAACGTGGGTAGAAACGATTAGTGTTTTCAGGGTGGTGGTAACCTCCATTTTTAAATCAATTTATTACATTTACTCACTATATACTGCACACAATGCCGGGGTTGCAGGTAAGTTTAGTTGCGGGTAAATTATGCATATATCACAGTCGGAAAATACGGCCCAGTTTTTATCTGGCGGTGGCGAAATGGGCAAACTCATCCGGTCAATGGACTGGTCAAAAACGGCTTTGGGTCCGATAGAGACCTGGCCGCAAAGTTTGCGCACGTCAGTCAGCCTTTGTCTTTCCTCCACCTTTCCGATACTGATTGCCTGGGGACCTGAAACTATACAGATTTACAACGACAGTTACCGGCCTATCTGCGGTGCCAAGCACCCGGAATCTATGGGTCAAAACTTCAGAATATGCTGGGAAACAGCCTTGCCTGTGGTAGGCGATGCCTTTACACGCGGTCAGCAGGGCGAGGGCACTTATATTACCGATCAGCGCATGTTTCTGGATCGTTATGGCTACCTGGAAGAGAGCTTTATGACGTTTTCTTTTGCGCCCATACGTGACGAGTCCGGCGGGGTGGGCGGCATCTTTCACCCGATTACCGAAAGTACCGATAAAATGCTGGGTGCCCGTCGCACCCAGGCCCTGCGCGATTTGGGCGCTGATATCGGCAAAGCCAAATCGGTACAGGAAATAAAAGAAATAACAGCAGCCAGGTATCAGGATTATGTACTGGACTTGCCCTTTGTGGCCATCTACCAACTAAATAACGAAACCTGTACAGCCAGCCTGCTAAAGGCAGTCGGTTTGCCCGCAGGCATGTCACTTACACCAGGCAGCATTGATTTGCAGGCTGATGGCTCCAGCACCTGGCCGCTAAACAGCGTATTGCAAACCGGGGCTATTGAAGAAGTGAACGACCTGAAAAGCCGTTTCGCTGATTTCAGCTGTGAGCCTTATCCCGAAACTCCGCAGTCCGCCATGATACTGCCCCTGCGTATATCGGGGCAAGCCGATCTGTTTGGTTTTATGGTAGCAGGGGTAAGCGCCCGCCGTGCGCTCGACCAGGAGTACCGTAACTTTTACGACCTGCTGGCAAACACTTATAACACTGCACTATCTAATGTTTATGCTTACGAGCAGGAGCAAAAGCGCGCGGAAGCTTTAGCGGCTATTGACCGTTCAAAAACGGCTTTCTTCAGCAATGTAAGTCATGAGTTCCGTACGCCGCTTACGCTGATGCTGGGGCCGCTGGAGGACCTGCTAAGCCGGCAAACGTTGAGTAATGATATCAAAGAACCGCTGGTGGCCACCCACCGTAATGCCCAGCGGTTGCTGAAGCTGGTAAACAACCTGCTGGATTACAGCCGTGTGGAAGCAGGCCGGGTGCAGGCCGCCTATCAGCCGTTGGACTTATGCGAACTTACGGCAGACCTGGCCAGTAGTTTCCGTTCGATTATTGAAAAAGCCGGAATGAAATTGCTGGTAGAATGCCAGCCTCTGACGGACGCCGCCTACGTAGACCGGCAGATGTGGGAAAAGATTGTGCTCAATCTATTGTCGAACGCTTTTAAATATACCTTACAGGGCAGCATTCAAATCAGCCTGACGCAACAGGGTGCTAATGCTGTGCTGAAAGTACAGGACACCGGAGTAGGCATTCCTGAAAAGGAACTGCCGAATATGTTCGAGCGTTTTCACCGGGTGGAAAACTCCGCAGGCCGTACGCACGAAGGTACAGGTATTGGCCTGTCACTGGTAAATGAACTGGTGCAGCTGCATCAGGGCCGCATCGGGGTAGAAAGTACTGAGGGCAAAGGCAGTACTTTTATAGTAACCTTACCTACCGGTAAAGCCCATTTACCGCCTGAGCAGGTATTGCAGACCGAAAGAGTTACCGATTCAACCGCTTTAAAGGGAGCTTTCATTCAGGAGGCCTACGGTTTATTGCAGGATGAAATAACAGAAAGTGCCAATATAACCGGCAGCGCAGGCATTGATGTAACGGCGGTACAGGATACCAGCCTGAATAAAGAAACCAAAATTTTGGTAGTGGATGACAATGCGGATATGCGGGCTTACCTGCGGCGGCTATTGGATCCCTATTTTACCATATCTGTTGCCGGAAACGGTCAGGAGGCACTTGATCAGATTAAAGCCACAAAGCCTGATCTGGTATTAAGCGATGTAATGATGCCGGTGATGGATGGTAAAGCCATGCTGCATCAG
>CAXTCH010000082.1:0-1773 GCA_964241945.1 uncultured Mucilaginibacter sp. | reverse complement strand
GTTACGGGCTAATGCCGATACTATGCGTTTGCCGGTTATATTTTTGTCGGCCCGCGCAGGTGAAGAAGCCCGTATCGATGGGCTGGAAGCCGGTGCTGATGATTACCTGGTCAAACCTTTTTCGGCAGCTGAACTGCTGACCAAGGTACGGGCGCAAATTAAAATTTCAAAAACCCGGGGCCATGCCGAGCAGCAATTGCGCAACCTGTTAACTGAGGCCCCCGTAGCCATTGCTATTTACCGGGGGCCGGACCATATTATTGAACTGGCCAATAACCGCATGCTGCAATATTGGGGCCGCAAGGATGAGGAAACTTTTAAAAAGCCGCTGTTTGAAGCAATACCCGAGTTAAAAGGGCAGGGCTTTGACCACATCATGAATGGAGTATATCAAACCGGCGAGCGTTTTATCACCGGCGAAATGCCGGTAATCCTGATGCGCTATGGAAAACAGGAAACAGTGTACATAAATCTGACCGTAGAGCCTACCCGTGATGAAGATAATAAAGTAACCGGTATGATAGCTGTAACTGCGGATATTACTGAACAGGTAACTGCCCGGAAAGAACTGGAAAAGGCTACCGATACACTCCGCCTGGCAATGGAAGCCTCGGGTATGGGTATATGGAGAACGGACTGGGGAACCAATAATCTCATTGTTTCTGAACGGGCACGAAATATTCATGGTATACCGCTGGATAAAGAATTGACTTTTGACGGTACTTTAGATGTGGTAGTACCTGAACATCGGGAACGTTTTCTGAATGCCGTATTAGCGGCGGTCGAAGCCAAAGGGCGCTTTAGTGAGGATTACCAGATACAGCCCTACGATGACGACAAGAGAAAATGGCTGAATTCGACCGGAAAGGTGGAGTTGAATGATGAAGGCAAAGTGATTGCTGTAATCGGAACCATTTTGGATATTACAGAGACAAAGGAAGACGAATTGCGCAAAAATGACTTTATCGGCATGGTAAGCCATGAATTAAAAACACCGCTTACTTCACTGAGCGGTTACACACAGATGCTGCAGGCAAAAGCTTTAAAATCCGAGGATAGATTTACAGCGGTTACGTTGGATAAAGTGATCAATCAGGTGAAAAAAATGAGCACGTTGATTAACGGCTTTCTGAACGTATCGCGGCTGGAGGCCGGCAAAATTCATCTGCATAAGCAAAACTTTGATGTCAATGAGGTAATTAAAGAGGTTATGGATGATACCAGGTTGAGCAATGACAGTCATGAAATTCATTTTCAATCTGATGGTAAAGTTGAGATTTATGCCGATAGGGATAAAATAGGCAATGTAATTTCAAACTTACTAAGCAACGCAATCAAGTATTCGCCTAAAGGGAAACAGATACACATCAATTGTATTGTTTTAAACAACCGGTTAAAAATAAGCGTAACCGACGAAGGTATGGGTATTAAACAGCATGACCGCGAACGTTTATTCGACCGTTATTACCGCGTTGAAAATAAGCATACACAACTCATTGCCGGCTTTGGTATCGGCCTTTATCTGTGCGCCGAAATTATACGCCGGCATGAGGGTGAAATAGGAGTAGACAGCGAGACTGGCAAGGGAAGCACCTTTTGGTTCGCGCTGCCGTTGAAACAAGAATGAGAAAAGTTAACAGTTGTTTCTACTGGCCCAATAGTCCAGCATTATCCTTCAACTGCACTCCGGATAATTGTAAACGAAACGCTTCCCGGATCAGATAAAATATTTTTTCGGCGGCCTGGTGGAAGGATAAGCCGCCCGGCCTGATG
>CAXTCH010000081.1:0-10818 GCA_964241945.1 uncultured Mucilaginibacter sp. | reverse complement strand
GATATTTATCCCAGCCCGGTTGCCGCTTTTCCGGTTGCGCTATCTTACAAGAATACTCATCGTTTAATTGGCTTTGCCATACCGCATGAGGAAATTAGGGATATTATCAAAGCGCTGGATATTGAGGTAGTCAGTGAAACCGGGGAGGGCCTGTCCTTAAAAGTGCCGCCTTACCGGGTTGATGTGACCCGCGAAGTGGATGTGATTGAGGAAGTGCTGCGCATTTATGGTTATAACAATATTGAGATACCTACTCAGATCAGGGCTTCGTTAAACAACTCAGTACGGCCAGAGAAAGATACCGTACAGAATGCCCTGGCCGATATGCTGACGGCCAACGGATTTAACGAGATTTTGTGTAACTCTCTAACCAGTTCAGCTTACAGCAATGATTTGGATCACGCTGTAAAAATCCTCAATCCGCTCAGCAATGATCTGGATGTAATGCGCCAAACGCTCCTGTATTCTGGCCTGGAAGCCATTGCCTATAATCAGAACCGCAGAAATGCCGATTTAAAGTTATACGAGTTCGGCAAGGTTTATCATTATGCAGACAATCAGTATAATGAGCAATACCGCCTGTCGGTGTTTATGACTGGTGCAAGCCGCCCTGCGCAATGGAACCAGCAGGCAGCGCCGGTAACCTTTTATCAGCTGAAGGCTGTTGCCGATGGCTTGTTGAACCGGCTTAACGTTAAGGATTATACAACCGAAGAGGTAAGGAACCATGAACTGAGCTATGGCCTGCAATATAATTATCGTGGCTCTAAAAATCTGGCTGAATTTGGCAGCGTAACCAGCGCCGCCCTAAAGCAAACCGGCATTGCCCAGGAAGTATTTTATGCCAGCTTTAATTTTGATCTGCTGTTGTCGCTCACCGGCAATAACACTATTATATATCAGGAAGTATCAAAATTTCCATCGGTAAGGCGCGATTTATCAATGCTGGTTGATGCCGGCGTAACGTTTGCGCAGCTCAAACAGATTGCCCATAAAACCGAGCGCAAATTGCTGAAGGAAATCAACGTGTTTGATGTATATGAGGGCGATAAGCTGCCGGCAGGTAAAAAGTCGTACGCGTTAAGCTTTACTTTGCAGGATGAAGAAAAAACCATGACTGATAAAGTGATAGATGGCCTGATGCAAAAGCTTATTCACAATTTCGGTAAAGAAGCAGGGGCAGAAATCAGGAAATAAAAGCGGGAAATAATACTTTATAAGCCATTAGTTTTATAACTTAAATTTTTTACTTTTAAAAATGCCATCGGTAGCCGACCAGTTAAACAAAGTAGTTGATAAAACGGAAAGATTAATTGCATTGTACCATGTTTTGCAGGAAGAAAATGACTTGCTGAAACTGGAAAACCAGTCGTTGATGGTGGCTCTGGATACCAGCAGAAAGAAGACGGCAGAACTGGATGAAAAGCTTCGTGTACTGAAACTGGCCAAGTCGTTTTCCGACACAAATGAAAAAAGCCTTGACATCAAGCAAAAAATTAACGAATTTGTGCGGGAAATTGATAAGTGTATTGTATTGCTGAAAAAGTGATACCAGCAAGTGAATAAGCTCAAATGGGAGAAATCTCTATAAAAATAAACATAGCCGACCGCGTTTACCCCTTAAAGGTGGACATGGAAGAGGAGGAAATTATACGCAGGGCAGCTAAATTAATAGGCGACCGGGTAAAGGAATATCAGGAAAATTACGCGGTAAAGGATAAACAGGATTTGCTCTCGATGTGTGTATTGCACTATGCAACCGCATCATTGAAGGCTGAGCGCAAGGTTACCGTAGAAGACACGGAACTGGCCGAAAAGGTTTATCAGCTGGATGATTTGCTGACTGAGTTTTTTTCAAAGTAATATATCGTTCTTTATTAAACGAGCAATTAACGTTTAACCGCGGTTAAATTTTAAGTTTCACTATTTCAAACTAAACGCTTACCCTCAGCGGTAAACCGGCAAAGGCTTAAAACTATTATAGTAGTGCAGCCTGCGCAGGTTTTATAGGTGTACAGGCGTTCGGTAATACAGGGCACTTAAAATTTTATTAGCGGTTTTTTTATATACATACCAAATTATGACCACATTACTTTATATTATTATCGGGTTGCTGATTGGTGCCGGCATTGGCATTGTTATCGGCCGTTACCTGTTAAGAAAACTCTTCAAGGAGCAGGAGTTTGCAGCGCAGAACAAAGTAAAAAAGATACTGAAGGATGCCGAAAACAATGCAGAAATCCTGAAGAAGAATAAGGCGCTCGAAGCAAAGGAGCGTTTTCTGCAATTAAAGGCAGAGCATGAGCAGGAAGTAAACTCACGTAATAACGGCATCAGCCAGCGCGAAAACAGTTTGAAGCAAAAGGAACAGTCGCTGAACCAGAAAATTGAAAACGCCAACCGCAAGGATAGCGAACTTGACAATACCCGTAAGAATCTGGAGCGCCAGATTGAAAATGCTGCCAGGAAGCAGGAAGAAGCGGAGAGGAAGCAGGAGGAAGTTGAGCAGATTAAGCAGCAGCACGTGCAGCAGCTGGAAGCCATTGCCGGCCTGAGTGCCGAGGAGGCTAAAAACCAGTTGATAGACAACCTGCGCGAGGAAGCCCGTACCAAGGCCATGATGCAGATTAAGGACATTGTGGACGAGGCAAAGCTTACTGCAACCAAAGAGGCTAAGAAAGTGGTGATTCAAACTATACAGCGCACGGCTACAGAAAGCGCCATCGAGAATACGGTCTCTATCTTCAATATTGAAAATGACGAAATAAAGGGCCGGATTATTGGCCGCGAAGGCCGTAATATACGGGCGCTGGAAGCAGCCACCGGTATTGAAATCATTGTGGATGATACGCCGGAAGCCATTATTCTGTCAGGCTTTGACCCGGTAAGGCGGGAGATAGCCCGCCTGGCCATGCATCGCCTGGTAACTGACGGCCGCATTCACCCGGCCCGTATTGAGGAGGTGGTTGCCAAAACCCGCAAGCAGATTGAGGAAGAAATTGTAGAAATAGGTGAGCGCACCGTAATTGATTTGGGCATTCACGGCCTGCACCCGGAACTTATCCGTATGGTGGGGCGCATGCGTTACCGGTCATCATACGGGCAGAACCTGCTGCAGCACTCGCGCGAGGTAGCCAACTTCTGCGCTACCATGGCGGCCGAGCTGGGCCTGAACGTAAAGCTGGCTAAACGTGCCGGCTTACTGCACGATATTGGCAAGGTGCCCGATGATAACCCCGAACTGCCGCATGCCATTTTAGGAATGCAGCTGGCCGAAAAATACAAGGAAAATCCCGAGGTGTGCAATGCCATTGGCGCCCACCATGATGAAATAGAGATGACTTCCATGATCTCACCCATCGTGCAGGCTTGCGATGCCATATCAGGCGCGCGCCCTGGTGCACGCCGCGAAGTGGTAGAAAGTTACATTAAGCGTTTGAAGGAACTGGAGGAACTGGCCCTATCGTATCCCGGCGTGGAAAAAACTTTTGCCATACAGGCCGGCCGCGAACTGCGCGTGGTAGTGGAAAGCGAAAAAATAAGCGATGCGCAATCAGAAATACTGGCGGCGGATATCTCTAACCGTATCCAAACCGAAATGACCTACCCGGGTCAGATTAAGGTTACGGTAATCCGCGAAACCCGTTCAGTAGCTTTTGCCAAATAATTGAAATCAACAAGCCCTCTTATTGCAGAAATAGGGGGGCTTTATTATAGTGCAATGGCCGCAAACCGTAAACCCGCAACCGCAAAGCCGGTTAACACAAAACCTGCGCCTGCTGATGCTGCGGATGATTATTTTAACCGGTATAATAATATTATACAGCGGCCCTGGGTTCACCTTGCTTTTATTCCTCTGCTATTATTCAGCTTGCTGGGCTTGCTGTGGGCTATACCATTTCCGCATATCAGATTTTTAGGCCGGTACAATGGCTACCTGAACTGGGCATCCTTCCTGATTGCCTTTGCCATATATTATTATATGCGGGTTTCCGCCAAACTGTCTTACCTGCTGTTATTGTATTTGTTCCTGTGTTCTTACGGTATCATTGAACTGTTAGCCTGGCGGGTAACCGGCGGCCCTGAAATGTGGATGGTATGCATCATTATATTTCCGGTTTCAGTAATGGCCTGCACCTTGAATATCCGAACCAACAGCAGCGCCT
Source organism: uncultured Mucilaginibacter sp. (assembly GCA_964241945.1). Lineage (GTDB taxonomy): Bacteria > Bacteroidota > Bacteroidia > Sphingobacteriales > Sphingobacteriaceae > Mucilaginibacter. The sequence continues at coordinate 6,652 of CAXTCH010000081.1, read as the reverse complement.
TTTACAAATTCAGGCTATTGCTATATGCACCGGTTTGGGAAATACAGTATTTGTCCGGCAAATTGCGTCACTAAGTTTGATATGGGTTTAATTGATGTTAACAAATCAGTTACAAACATAATGCTGTGTTAACATAACCTTAATATTATAGCTGAACCTTTGTGGCTAAACAAGTCACATATGAACAAGCTTTACTTTGTCTTATTTTCTATCACATTCCTGATTGTCGGTTACAGCGCCAGCGCGCAGATTACCAGTGCAATCATCAGCGGTAAGGTTACCGACAGCAAGGGCGTTACCATGCCGGGGGTTACCATATCGGCAGTAAATACCAGCACCGGCACCCGCTATGGCACCCAAACTAATGGCGATGGCCGTTATACCATTGCCAACATGAATGCGGGCGGCCCTTACACTATCAGCGCATCCTTTGTAGGTTACAAAAGAACTGACCGTACCGATATTATGCTGAGCTTAGGCAATACCACTTTCAACTTTGTGCTGGCCGATGAGGCAACTGCATTAAAAGAAGTTACCGTGCGCGCCACCCCAGGCGGTACACGCACAGGCGCAAGCACCCGCATCGGCCAGGCACAGGTACGCACCCTGCCTTCCATTAACCGCAGTTTGCAGGATTTAACCCGCGTAACGCCGCAAAGCAATAATAACTCTTTTCAGGGCACCAACTTTCGTTACAACAACGTAACACTGGATGGCGCCATTAATAACGATGCCATTGGTTTCAGCCCGTCATTAGGCGGCCAGACCAACAGTTCAGGCCAGGTGGGCAGCAGTACCCGCACCAGTCCGGTATCGCTGGATGCCATACAGGATATTCAGGTATATGTAGCTCCCTATGATATCAAGATCGGTAACGTACTGGGCGGCAGTATCAATGCCGTAACCCGCAGCGGTACTAATGATGTTACCGGTTCGGTTTACAGCTACGGCCGCGGCGCCTTTTTAGTAGGCCCTAATAATGCACCGGCCAACGCCGGCGGTGATGGATCCAAGGAGCCAACTGCTTTCCATGACTACCAGATCGGCGCCCGCGTAGGCTTCCCGCTGATTAAGGATAAACTGTTTTTCTTCACCAACGAAGAGTTTAACCGCCGCCAGGACCCGGTAATTGAAGCTGCCGGTTCAGCAGGCGCCAATAAGATTTTAAGCTTAACAGATGCCCAGAATATAGCCACAGCATTTAAGGCTTACACTGGTGTTGACCCGGGTACTTATGGCAATACCAGCATATATTCAAACTCAAATAAATACTTTAACCGTTTGGACTGGAATATCAACGACCGTAACCAGTTAACCATCCGTAATAACACCATTTCATCAACAGCCACCAATCTGGAGCGCGACCAGAGCAATTTCCGTTTCAGCGGGGTGGACTATACTTCGCATAATAATTCAACTTCAACAGTTGCTGAATTAAAAACTCGGTTTTCAAACTCTGCAAGCAACAGCTTTCTGGCCGGCTACTCCAACGTGCATGATTACCGCGATCCGAATTCCGATCCTTCGCTGCCGCAGATAGAAATTACCGGCCGCTCGCCTGGTACCACCATCTTTATGGGTACCGACCGTGAGGCTGCCATTTTTGATATGCACCAAAAAACCACAGAAATTACTGATAACTTTACCTATACCACCGGTAAGCATACTTTTACCTTTGGTACCCATAATGAGTTGTATAACATTACTTACAACTTCGTAAACGCCTGGAACGGCCGGGTTGCATTTTCGAGCATAGATAATTTTACCGGTATCTATAACACCAGCGGCACTACGCCGGCTACCTTTACGCCGTCGCGTGTGCGCGCCAATTATAACTACACCGACGATACCAGGGCATACATCCTGGCTCATCCTTCGGCCAAGTTTAATGTAGATCTGTTGAGCTTATACGGACAGGACGAAATTCAGCTTACCGATAACTTTAAACTGAACGTTGGCATCCGTTTTGATTATGCAGGCATACCCGACAAGCAACCTTTGAGTTCAAAAACAACCGGTGCACCTGTTGATCCTAACTTCGGCAACACCTTTACCTATACAAAGCCAAAGGATATCAAAAATAAGTACCTGGGTAATGTAGAATTCAATCCGCGCGCATCTTTTAACTATGACATCAACGGCGATCAGAGCGTAATACTGCGCGGCGGGAGCGGCTTATTTACCGGCCGTGTACCGTTTGCCTGGTTCGGTTATGCCTTTTATAACAATGGGGTAACTTACGGGGCATATGATAAAAATAATATCAATACCACTACCAATGCTATTACGCCCGGCACCAACCCGATACGCACATCATCTAACGGCGGCTTAGGTTTTGTGCAGCAGCAGGTGCCTGCCGTTAATACCGGCCCTAATGGCGCTACGCAGGTGGATATGATTGATAATAACTTTAAGATGCCTCAGGTATGGCGGAGCAGCTTGGCTTTGGATTATACTACGCCCGACCAGTGGAAGTTTACGGTAGAAGGTATCTATACCAAAACCATTTACGATTTAAAGTTTCAGCAGGTAAACACTACCGACCAGGTTACCTACTACCCTTATGATACACAGCACCAGCAGCCTATATTTGTAAACAAGGGTATTAACCCGTTATATACCAATGCTTACCTGTTATCAAATACCAGCTTAGGTTACCGTTACAGCGCTACCGCGCAGATTGCCAAATACATCCCGATGAATACCGGTTCATTTAATGCCTCGGTGGCTTATACTTACGGCCATTCAAAAGATGTAACCAACGGAATCCGTAACTCTATGGAATCAAACTGGCAGTTAAACCAGGCGCTGAACCCTAATAACCCGGGGCTGGCCAATTCAAATTTCGACATCCGTAACCGCATTGTATCAACCGTTAACCTGATGCACAACTGGGATGCGGCTAAAAAATATACCGCTAACTTTACCTTCTTCTTCAGCGCTGCTTCGGGCAACCCTTATACCTTTGGCTTCTATCCAAGCGCTATAGATGGTACGGGCCAGCAGGTGAGCTTAGCTTACATTCCTAAGGTTGGCGAAACTGTGAACTTCTTTAACAATATTGTTGGCGGGCAAAGCGCTGCACAGCAGGCCGCTGCCTTTGATGCCTTTATTGATGGCGACAAATACCTGCGTACCCGCCGCGGGGAATTCACGGAGCGTAACGCTGCCCACACGCCCTGGAACAATGATTTAGATTTCCGTTTCTCGCAGGACTTTAAGTTTGGTAACGGCAAGCACAAGCAGGTCATCACCTTTACCTATGATATTGTAAACCTGACTAACCTGTTAGATAAGAACTGGGGCCACTATTACTATTCGCCGAATACCTATAATTCAACATCAAGCGTTGGTTTAAAGGCAGCATCGTCATTGCCTTTGCTAACGCCAACTACTGCTAATCCGTATAAGTTTAATCCTAACGGTACGGTAACAGCAAATGGCAATCCTGCTTATCCTAAGTACACTTTCACTAATCCCGGAGTGCCTTACGCAGTAGATTATTTTACTTCGCGCTGGCAGATGCAGTTTGGTTTACGCTACGGCTTTTAAACACTGCTAAACCTGATCATACTAAAAGAGCCCGGCATTTTGCCGGGCTCTTTTTAATTAATAAAAAATAAGGTTAAACGTCATTTCAAGCGACAGCGAAAAATCTGTAAACCATTTCACGAGCGTACAGGTTCTTCGCTATCGCTCAGAATGACAAAAAGAGTTTACATATTCTTTCCCAGGCGCTCCATCATATCCTTGGGTACTTTTTCCAGGTCCAGCACTAAAAAGCCATCGAGGCAATCGGCAAACTTAGGGTCAATGTTGAAGCAGATGATTTTGGCGTTGAGGGCAATATACTGGCGCAGCAATACCGGCAGCTTCATATTACGGGTTTCAATTTCGGAGATAAGGTTGTCCAGCCCCTTCAGGCTGTTTTCGGTACTCATCAGTAAATCGGTATCAATGCTGTTAAAGTCCACCTTAAAATCCTTGCGCGGCTTTACATATTGCGCCATCTCATGATCGAAGTGATGGCGGGTGATGTAATCCACAATCAGGGATTTGGAAAAGGTGGAGAAAGTGTTGCTGATGCTTACCGGCCCGATGAGATAACGGTACTTAGGGTTATCGAGCAGGTATTTTAAAATGCCTTTCCACAGCAGGTATAAGGGCAGCGGTTTTTGCTGGTACTCGCGGCGTATCCACGAGCGGCCAAGCTCCAGGCTGTTTTTCAGCACTTCGGTAAACTGCGATTTAATCTTGAACAGCTTGGCGGTATAAAAACCGCTTTTGCCCAAGCTATAAAAAATCTCGTCGCCCAGGCCAATACGGTAGGCGCCTACAATCAGTTTTGCCTCTGTATCCCACATAAACAGGTGGTGGTAGTAAATATCATACTCATCCAGGTCGATGCTGTTATTTGTACCTTCGCCCACCTCCCTGAAGGTCAGCTCCCGGAGCCGGCCGATTTCATTGATAATACCGGGGATAACGGAGGTAGGCACAATGTAGATCTCGTAATTCTTTTCGGCCCATATTTTATAGTCGGCGCTTAATGCTGCAATTTCCTGCTCAATAATAGCAGCGGGTAGCTCGGCTACCACTTCCTTAGGCGTTTTACCGATTTTAAACAGATTAGCCGGATTAAAAATCCGCTTGTTGTTTTCCAGCCCGGTACCCAGGGCATACGTTTTTGCCCGCAGGAAGCTGAGCAGTTTGGTTGCGTTGCCGGCATCCGGAATATCCTTGACTTGGATGGGCTTGCCTATGCGCAGCTTGATGGTATGGCCCTGTTTGTTAAACAGCTCCGAAGGCAGCTTAGCCGTGCGCAGCGTAGGGTGAATCAGGCTCAGGAGGTTAAACAGCAGGCCATTGTTGCCATGGAAGTAAACAGGTACAACCGGCACCTTGGCCCTGGCAATAATTTTACCCACTACCGGGTGCCATAAACGGTCAGTAACCTGTTGCTTGTCAATTTGATACGTAGATACTTCTCCGGCGGGGAAAATGCCGATAGGCGTGCCATTGGCCAGCAATTCGAGCGTGGCCTTAATGCCGCTGATGCTCGAAGAATGCTCTATGTTTTCGAAAGGGTTTACCGCAACAAAGTAATCACTTAAATTGGGTATTTTTTTGAGAATAAAATTAGCCATCAGCTTGGCTTCCGGCCTGACCATGCATAAAATTTTGAGCAGTACCATGCCCTCTACGCCGCCGTAGGGGTGGTTGGCAATGGCAATGAAGCTGCCATCGGCAGGCAGGTTTTTCAGTTCGGTTTCATCAAACTCAATTTCAACGCCTATACCCTTCAAAATGGCATCAACAAAGGCAGGACCATGGTTAGGCTGGGCCTTTTCAAACAGCTCATTTACCTGGTTTATCTTCATCACTTCCATCAGCAGGGCTGCCAGGCCGGGCATTTTCAGTTTATCTAATTTGGTGGCTTTGGCAAACTCGTCGGTGGTAATAATCTTCATAGGTAATACAGAATTTCTTCAGATTTTAAAAATAGCTATCTCTTGGATATATTAGTGCCCAAACGCCTCATAAATGCGCACTTCAATAAAAAATTACCTTTCCATCACTAAAAAGGAATGGAACGGCATGGTTGTACTGGTTGTATTAATTGCGTTGGCGCTGCTTGCACCTTACGTATTTGCACTGGTGCACAAAGATAAAACAATAGACATCAAACAGTTTAATGAAACCGCAGCTGAAATAGGGGAGACCGGTACGGGCAGCACCGGTAAGATTTCCACCACTGATTTCAAGCCGGCAGACTCGGCAGGCCATTACCCGGCTAAGCCCTTCGTAGTTGTAGAACTAAATACTGCCGATTCGGCGAGGTTAACGCAGGTACGCGGTATTGGCCCTGCCTTTGCTATGCGGATACTGCATTACCGCAACCGCCTGGGCGGCTTTCACAGCAAAAGGCAGCTTAAGGAGGTTTTTGGCATAGATGCCGGAAAGTATGATGAGATTAAGGGTGAATTCAAGGTAAATCCGCGCCGGATCAGAAAAATAAATATTAATAAGGCCGAGTTTGATGATTTGAAGAATATGCCTTACCTCAATTTTAAGCAAACCAATGCCATTATTGAATACCGCAAGCAGCACGGCGACTATGAATCGGTAGCTGAAATGAAGAACGTAGTTATATTGGACAGTAAAATTTTGCGTAAAATAGCGCCCTATTTAATTTTTAAATGATAGCCAGTCAGATTAAAGCCGCCATCCGCGATATTCCGGATTTTCCGAAACCGGGCATTGTATTTAAAGATATTACGCCTGTACTGAAAAACCCTGTGCTGTGTGATGCCATCCTGACTGCTTTTACCGAGCAGCTGCAGGGCATCCGGATTGATGCTGTAGCCGGTATAGAAAGCCGGGGATTTTTGTTTGGCCTGTCATTAGCCGGCAAATTAGGGGTACCCTTTATTCCGGTGCGCAAGGCCGGCAAGTTGCCGCATACCGTAAAGCAAAAGGTGTACGAATTAGAGTATGGCAATGCTGCCATTGAACTGCACACAGATGCTTTTAAACCAGGGCAACATATCCTGATTCATGACGATTTACTGGCTACCGGCGGCACTGTGACTGCTGCAAGTGAGCTGATTGCCGAAATGGGAGGCATTGTATCAGGGTACTCTTTTGTGGT
>CAXTCH010000080.1:0-10836 GCA_964241945.1 uncultured Mucilaginibacter sp. | reverse complement strand
TGCCACCGCCCCAGCCGCCACGGTTACCGCCGCCGCCCAACAGGTTACCTGCTAAAAACCACCAGAACGGACTTGCACTGCCCCGGCCGCCAATTACCTGGTTACCGCCCCCGCCCCGATTGCGAAAAATAAGGATCAGAACAATCACCACAATTACAATAATAGCTACCGCACTGCCACCGCCGCTATCTTGCTGTTGCTTGCGACCGCGATCGGCATAGCCGGCCGGCGCTTTGTATTCACCTTTGGTGGCTTTAATAATGTCTGTAGTGGCCGCATTTAAACCGCCGTAATAATCGTTTTGCTTAAAGTGCGGAACCAAATCGCTTTGGATGATTTGCTGTGTGGTGATATCCGGCAAGGCGCCTTCAACCCCGTAGCCGGTCTGGATGGTAACTTTATGATCGTTTAAGGCTACCAGCAGTAATACACCATTGTTTTTACCGCTGTTACCGATTCCCCAGGCACGACCTAAAGCCGTACCATACTCATCAATATCGTATTGGCCTATGGATTTTATAATCACTACTGCTACCTGCGTGGAGGTAGAGTCATCAAATTTCACCAGCTTATCTTCCAGCTGCTGCTTATCACCGGCCGACAGTGTGTTGGTAAAGTCGGTAACAAGTGTACCGGATTTGGGAGGGAGGTCTTTAGCCGGAATATTCTGTGCAAAGCCGGTATTTACCAGTAATAAAAGGCTTAATAGCCAGCCAAATCTTTTTAGCATGGGGTTCAAATTACTTACCATTCATAAAAGCAATATCGTCGGGCAGTTCGTTAGCTCCGCCCGCTGTGTAAGGAAAATATCTCTTTAGTTGCTCGCCGGCTTTCTGTACACCATCTACAATGCCATTTACCATGTCGCCTTGTTTAAAGTGAATGAGCATACTTTCTTTGGTACTATTCCAAAAATCATCAGGTACCGCCTTATCAATGCCGGTATCACCAATAATGGAAAACTTACGGTCGGCCGTGGCCACATAAATCAGTACCCCGTTGCGCTGCTTGGTTTGGTGCATATCCAGGTTATGGAAGTAAGTAGTAGCGCGCACCAAAGCATCTTCACTGCAATGTTCCTCTACGCAAACCCGTATTTGCCCCGAGGTGCGGTGCTCCGCAGCTTCAACGGCCCGGCGTATCTGCTGCTGTTCTTCGTTGTTAAATACAGGCATGGGAGTTTAATGAGCGAAGGATAAAGGGATGGAATGAATGAGTTGAGTGAAGGATGGAAGGATAGAATGAATGCATTATTGAATACTAATATTAAACACCTTTATTCCTACTTAAACCACTCAGTCCATCCTTCACTCGTTAATTTAAAATTGCACTTTCGGTGCAGCCTGTGAGCTGGCATCGGCAGCAAAATAGCCTTTAGGCGCAAAGCCAAACATCTTAGCCGTGATGTTAGCCGGGAACGCCCGTATCTTACTATTATACGCCTGCACCGATGTGTTAAAATCATTGCGGGCTACAGCAATGCGGTTTTCGGTACCTTCCAACTGTGCCTGCAGTCCGTTAAAGGCATCGTTGGATTTCAGGTTCGGATAGTTTTCCGACGCTACCAGCAACCGGCCTAAGGCAGTGCTCAGCTGCCCCTGGGCATCCTGGTACTTCTGAATGGCTTCCGGAGTTAATTTAGTGGGGTCAACCTGTATAGAAGTAGCACGGGCACGGGCATCCGTTACGGCCGTTAACGTGCTTTTCTCAAAATTGGCTTCGCCTTTTACGGTGTTCACCAGGTTGGGTATCAAATCAGCACGGCGCTGATACTGGCTTTGTACGGCACCCCATTTGGCTTTGGTATCTTCATCGGCCTGCACAATGCCGTTATAACTGCACGAACTGAATGACATGGCTGTCATGACTAATAAAACTGCAAAAAGTAGTTTTTTCATGATGTGTTTTCTCTGTTTTAGTGATAGTGTAATTATGTGTTAGATGATAAGGCAATGGGTTTGTTACATGATAGCTCTGCCAGACCTGTAAGACACCGGCATTATCCCTATTAAATGCAAATTTTAGCATAAGGTTTTATATTTTGGAAGTACATTTACGCGTTTTACCCGCATAACTGAATGAAATACACACTTACTGCCTTATTTGCCGCTGCAGTTTTACAAGCGACGGCCCAAACCAAGTCTACAGAGAATTTAGTACAATATGTAAAACCCATTATCGGTACCGAACGGATGGGGCATACTTATCCCGGCGCTACCGTACCTTTCGGTATGGTGCAGCTAAGCCCTGAAACTGATACTGCAAGTTACGAGTTGAACGGAAAGTACAACCCCAAGGTATATGAGTACTGCGCCGGTTACCAGTATCAGGATAAAACCATTGTAGGTTTCAGCCATACGCATTTCAGCGGGGTTGGGCACTCCGACCTGGGTGACTTTTTGATTATGCCTACCGTGGGCGACTTAAAGCTGAACCCCGGCACGGCCGACCATCCGCACAGCGGTTACCGTTCGGCTTTTTCGCACAGCAATGAAGTTAGCGAAGCCAACTATTACAAAGTAAAACTGGACGACAGTCAGATTACGGCCGAGCTGACCACCACTACCCGCATAGGTTTCCATCAGTATACGTTCCCGAAATCGGATCATGCGCACATCATTTTGGATATGATGGCCGGCATCTATAATTATTCAGATAAGAATGTGTGGACCTATCTGCATGTAGTAAACGATACCCTCGTGACCGGCTACCGCCGCACCAACGGCTGGGCCAAAAACCGGGTGCTGTATTTTGCGCTTACCTTTTCCAAGCCTTTTACCCAGCATGGCTTTGCCAATTATTCCAAACGCGAAATATACCGCGGCTTTTGGGGTAAGTTCGACCAACGCAAAAATTTCCCGGAAATTGCAGCGCCTCAGTTAAAAGCCTGGTTTGATTTTGCCACCGCAGACGGTGAAAAGATTAAGTTAAAAATGGCCCTGTCATCTGTAAGCATGGAAGGCGCACAAAAAAACCTGCAGGCCGAAGTACCGGGCTGGAACTTTGAGCAAATAAAAGAGCAGGGCAGGCAGCAATGGGAAACCGAACTGCACAAAATTGAAATTCAAACACCAAGCCGGGCCGAAAAAGAAAACTTTTATACCTCGATGTACCATGCGCTGATCAATCCTACCATATATATGGATGTAGACAGCCTGTACAAAGGCCTGGACCAGAACATACATAAAGCTACCGGCTTTACCAATTATACCACCTTTTCGTTATGGGATACCCACCGGGCATTGCACCCGCTGCTGAATATTATTGAAGCGCGCCGCAATGCGGATATGGTAACCTCTATGCTGATGCACTATGAGCAAAGCCCCGAGCACATGCTGCCGGTATGGAGCAATTCGGGTAACGAAAACTGGTGCATGTCGGGCTACCATAGCGTGCCGGTAATTGCCGATGCCATTGTGAAAGGTAACCTTACAGCCAACGCTAACGAATTATTGGAGGCCTGCGTAGTTACCGCTCGTCATCGCAGTTATGATGGGATTGGCTACTATATGGATAAAGGCTATGTAGCTAATGAAGTAACCGGTGTATCCGTATCTAATACTTTAGAATATGCTTTTGACGACTGGTGCATTGCCCAGGCGGCCAAAAAGCTGGGCCGCACGGATATTTATGATGAATTCATCAAACGCTCGGAGAATTTTAAGAATGTGTATGATAAGGCCTCGGGCTTTATGCGCCCGCGGTTAAATGATGGTACCTTCCGTAAGCGTTTCGACCCTTTAAGCACCAACGATCAGGGCTTTATTGAAGGTAACGCCTGGAACTATACGCTGTATGTGCCGCATCAGCCTGCGGAATTAAAGGAACTGATGGGCGGTGAAAAACGTTTTATCCGCTACCTCGATTCGCTGTTTACCATGACGCTGCCCGACAAGTATTTTGCTGAAACGGAAGACATTACCCGCGACGGTATTATAGGTAATTATGTACACGGTAATGAGCCTTCGCACCATGTGGCCTACCTGTATAACTGGACCAGCCAGCCTTGGAAAACCCAGGAGCGTGTGCGCATGATTTTGCCCAAAATGTACAAACCTACCCCCGACGGCTTAGGCGGCAACGATGATACTGGCCAGATGAGCGCCTGGTATATCTTTAGCACCCTGGGTTTTTATCCGGTTGCACCAAGCTCCGGGCAGTATGCTCTGGGTAGTCCGGCCATTCATAAAGCTACTATACAATTGCCGGGTAACAAAACGTTTGTGGTGGATGTAAAGAACCAGTCGGATAAAAACGTGTATGTGCAAAAGGTGCTGCTTAACGGCCAGCCGCTTAGCCGACTGTACATCACCGATGCTGATTTATTCGCCGGCGGTACACTGACATTTTTTATGAGCAGTAAGCATAAATAAGAAAGCTCATTTATTGAAAATCAAAAAAGGCAAGAGGATCTCTCTTGCCTTTTTTGTTTAAGAAGGTTGTTCAAATGGAATTTTAGGATTGACAGGCAGCTCACTACCATCGTCATCCTTGAGGCTCTTGAAAGAAAGGCGTACAAGCTGTACTGATGAACGACTCTATGTCCGTAATCAAACCGATTGCTTTACAACGTACTCATGCATTTATCAAATAATCTATCAATCCTTTTGTCATTCATTCCATCTATCATGGCCTTACTTGCTGCTTGTGTTTAATTTCCTCTATCTTTGCGGTATGACTAAAGAACAAGTTCAGGATTTAAGGGATAGAACAGCTTCCCTGAGGAGGCATCTTTGACATCGATCATAAACTCGAGGAAATAGGCAAAGAACAAGAGATAACCGTTGGACCCGATTTTTGGAACAGTCCGAAAGAGGCGGAAAAGGTATTGCATTCCATCAAAACCAAAAAAGTTTGGACGGATGCTTTTAACAAGGTGGCTGCATCCGTAGAGGATACGCAGGTTTTGTTTGAGTTTTACCAGGCCGGCGATGTAAGCGAACCCGAAATGGCAGAGCAGTACAAAGGTACATTAACCGCCGTTGAAGAGCTGGAGTTTAAAAACATGCTTTCGGCCGAAGAAGACCAGCTGAATGCTGTATTGCAGATTACGGCCGGTGCCGGCGGCACCGAAAGCTGCGACTGGGCCAGCATGCTGATGCGGATGTATATTATGTGGGGCGAAAAGAACGGCTATAAGGTAAGCGAGCAGGATCATCAGGAAGGTGATGTGGCTGGTATCAAGACGGTTACTTTACAATTTGAAGGCGATTTTGCTTACGGTTACCTGAAGGGGGAAAACGGGGTGCACCGTTTGGTGCGCGTATCGCCGTTTGATGCCAATGCCAAGCGCCATACCTCATTTGCCTCAGTATATGTATACCCGCTTGTGGATGATACCATTGAGATTGAGGTGAACCCGGCTGATATCGACTTTGAAACTTTTCGCTCAGGTGGTGCCGGAGGGCAGAATGTAAACAAGGTGGAAACTGCGGTGCGTTTGTACCACAAGCCTTCGGGAATCATTATCAAAAACCAGGAATCGCGTTCGCAATTGCAGAATAAGGAAAACGCCATTCGCTTACTAAAATCTCAGTTGTACGAAATTGAAATGCGCAAGCGTATGGAAACCAGCAACGCAATTGAAGGCAACAAGAAGAAGATTGAGTGGGGTTCACAAATACGTAACTATGTGCTGCATCCCTACAAACTGGTAAAAGATTTGCGTACCGATTATGAAACCTCGAACGCGGCAGCCGTATTGGATGGCGAACTGGATGATTTTCTGAAAGCTTATTTAATGGAGTTCGGCGGTTCGAAATAAGCATGTGCTTTTTAATGGTCACCTTAAGTATATCCCTCATGAAAAAAATCAGCTTTGGTATTATTGCGGCAATACTGATTTATGTAACCGCATCTGCTCAGGAAACGAAACCTATACTGCTATATCCGAAAGGGGTACCCAACAGTAAGCCGGCGCCTGCTGACTATGCAGAAAAGTCGGAATCCGATGGCATGCCACGGGTAGGTTTTGTTACCCAGCCTACCTTAACGCCTTTCTTTCCGGCCAAAGGCAAAGTTAACGGAACAGCGGTGGTCATCTGTCCGGGCGGAAGTTATTCCATAGTTGCTATTGACCATGAGGGATACGCCATTGCTAAAAAATTTAATGAACTTGGAGTAACTGCTTTTGTGCTGAAGTACCGTTTGCCCAGCGACAAAATTATGGTGGATAAAACCATTGGTCCGTTGCAGGATGCACAAAGGGCTATACAAATGGTACGCGAACGGGCAGGGGAGTGGGGCCTCAATACGGCCCGTGTAGGTATTGTTGGTTTTTCGGCTGGGGGGCATTTAGCTTCAACCGAGGGTACACACTTTAATAAGGCGGTGATTGATAACTCCGAACATATCAGCTTGCGGCCTGATTTTATGGTGTTAGGGTATCCGGTTATTACCTTCGGCGAGCTTGCGCACGCAGGTTCAAGAGAAAACCTGATCGGTAAAAATGCATCAGCAGAATTAATCGATTTATACTCTAACGAAAAGCAGGTAACGGCACAAACACCGCCCACCTTTTTGGTACATGCCGAAGATGACAACGTGGTGCCGGTACAAAACAGCATCATGTTTTATGAAGCCCTGTTAAAAGCAGGCGTGAAGGGCGAATTGCACATCTACGAAAAAGGCGGTCACGGTTTCGGGCTGCACAACTCCACGACTAAGGATGAATGGTTTGAGCGCTGCGCCAACTGGATGCAAATGAACGGCTGGTTAACACCCTCCGCCCCCTGAAGGGGGAAAGCTTTATATAATGGTGCATTTTTTGTTCCCGATTTCTGCTTCCCTTTAAGGGTTGGTGGCTTAACTCACAATTTGTAACAACTCGCTTAACTCATCCACTTTATCGGCGGAGCCTAATTGCTCGTAGGCGCTGATCAGGTTACGGATAATACGCTTTACAATATCAACATTAGAGCAGGGCTGGTAAAACTGCGGTTCAGATTTCAAGTTCAGCTGCTTCAAAAACATATCTACATCGCGCTTGCCGAATATATGACCTTTGTTGAAGGCATTGATATAAAACAATACACCGTTATCGGCAAAATCCTGGTAGGCGTTGCTTTCGTCTACATAAGCTAAAATGAAATGCTGGGGCAGGTTTACACCATATACCGGCATGTCCAGTTTCTGCGCAATTACCGAGTAAATAACTGCCAGTAAAATCTGGTTGCCTTTTTTGCTTTCCAACACCTGGCTTAAATAGCTGTTCTGCGGATCCTGGTGATGCGTGGTGTTCCCATTGAACCCATAAATGTTGTACAGCACATGGTTAATCAGCTTAATCTGCTCAGCCGGACTGCTCTCGTTGTTCAGCTGTAGCCAGATGTCGCGCTTAATGGCCTCCAGTTGGTTAATCACCTTTTGCTCGTCCATATCGGGGTACTGGTACTTGTTTACCGCCAGTACGCCCTGCAGCAAATCAAAAGCGCCGCCCTGATGCCATAGCTGCAACTCGTTTTTTACGCCCGAAAATTGTATTTCGTGCACCAGGTTAGCAATGCGCTCCTGCAATATCGGATCGAAAGCCTCTATAAAGGCTGATTCCAGATGGCTGATCACGTCCGGGCCATAGCTCATCAGCTTATCATGCACGTGGTTAAATATCTCGGTATCCGGATCATCCAGCAAGCGGATGAGTGAATTTACTTCTGAAGTATTAGCAATCATTAGAATATCTGCTTATCAAATTAAAGCTTTGTTATTTTTGCAGCCATGTTAAACATCAGGCATGGGGTAAAATACCTGCTGCACCGCTTTGCGGCTAATAACAGGCACGGGTTACATTCACCTTTTATATACCGGCTGGTTGATAGTGTAATTTACGATTTTCGTGCCAAAGACACCTACACGGCCCTCAAAATTATTCACAATCAACACAAAAATGACCAACATCTGAGCCTTCCTTTGCGGGTGCTGCAATTGCTGTACCGGTTGCTGGTTAATGCCCGGCCGCAACAGGTACTTATTGCGGGCAACAGTTCATCAGCCTTTGTACCAACCCTGCATCTGGCAGCTCCGCAAGCGCAATGCTGTTTATTAAGAATTGATGATATCCCGCTGGGCTGGAAAGCAGATCTGATTTTTATCGGCACGTCATCGCTGAACACGGAATTAAAAAAGGAAGCAGATCAATGTTTGCCTTACGTAAAGGAAAGCACCCTGCTTATTGTTCAAAGCGTTCATCAGAATAGACACATGCAGCAAGCCTGGGCCGGCCTTAAAGCCTCGTCATCCGTAACCGTTACTGTTGATTTATTCTGGTTTCAATTGGTTTATTTCAGGAAGGGGCAGGCTAAGGAGCATTTTAAAGTAAAATACTAACCCCAATATCGTAGTACATTAAAATGCTTCTCCCAATGCAATGTAAAATCCGCTTTGCCGTTTTTCGTTAGCCAGTTTTTGGCCTGCGCCGTAGTCAGCACGTATGGTAAGGCCTTTGGCGACATCAAAAAAGTAGCGCAGGCCGCCGCCGTAATCGGGTTTCAGCGCATCAAAGCTATAGCCATTCCGGGCTACCTCGCCGGTAGCGGCAAAACCCACCACCGCAAAGCGCTGGGCAAGGCGATAACGCAGTTCGGCCTGGGCTGCAATCAGGTTGCGGTCGCGGAAGCGGCCGTTGTAATAACCCCGCATCATTTCGTCATTCCCTAAAGAGGGTAACAGGTAAAAAGGCGAGGAGCCGCCCACCAGGTTCTGCTCCTGAATATCGGCGCCTAATACCAGTTGGTCCGTAATCGGTATAAATTGCGAATATTCAATATTAAAAAAGCCGCCCTGAAAGCCGTTATTAGAAAACATGCTCTGTATCTGATTATAATAAGTGGTAATAATCATCCCCCTGGTGGTGTAGGAATTGTTATTCCGGTTATCAAAAATGGCGCTCGGGCCAAGGTAAATACTCGGCCCCCCCTGGCGGAATTGTACCCGCGGATCGGTTTGAAAGGTTCCGTTGGAGTTGTCCGAATGAAAATGATAATAGTAACCGCCCGCCACTATGCCGGCATAAAAATGCTCGCCCAGTCGCTTCTCACCTTCTATATTCAGCTTAAACCGTTTTTGGTCCAGGTGGTCTTCGTTGGCCTGCCGGGTGTTATTACCCACGCCAAAAAAGCTATAAGGAAAATTAATGTAACTTATGGAGCCCGTTAAATGATACTTGTTTTGCGGCGACCAGTAGTTGCTGGTTAGTGTAAAATTGGTTTGCCCTTTGGTGGTTTGGCTGGCATAGGCGAAGATATTGGAGATGCGGGTATTAAGTCGGTCGCTGTCTGTATAAAAAGAATACAGTCCCGTAGCGCCTAATTCCAAACCGGTTTCGGGTGCAGAACTGAAGACAGGTACAATAATAAAGCTGCTGCGGCGGGCGCTGTCTTTTTCAAAGTACATTTTCCTGATAAACCTGGCTACCGGGTTGGTTTGCGCATAAAGTACGGGCGGGGTAAGTAAGGCAAGTATCAGTAGTAAAAGTCCTCTTTTCATGAATCTCAGTTCGGGTTGATGGTTGAGGAGGCAGAAAACGAAAAAAGACAACGGAAAATAGTTGGTGCTTTGACAGGTTCTGCATCCCTGAAACCAACAGCAAAGGTGCATTTTTGATTTTAAAACTGCGATTACCTCAAAATACCTATTTTTGCGCCATATTTAATTGAAAATTCATAATGAGCACGATAAGAGGACCTATATCTCAGTTTATTGAAAAAAACTACCTGCATTTTAATGCAGCAGCACTGATGGATGCGGCCAAAGGTTATGAACAGCACCTGGAAGAAGGCGGTAAAATGATGGTGACCCTGGCCGGTGCCATGAGCACCGCCGAGTTAGGTATCAGCCTGGCCGAAATGATTCGTCAGGATAAAATTGCCATTATCTCTTGTACCGGCGCTAACCTCGAAGAAGACATCATGAACCTGGTAGCGCATTCGCATTACAAACGCGTACCGCATTACCGCGATTTAAGTCCGCAGGATGAATGGGATTTACTGGAAAATCACTATAACCGCGTAACCGATACCTGTATTCCGGAGGAAGAAGCTTTCCGCCGTTTGCAAAAGCACATTCATCAGATATGGAAAGATGCAGACGACAAAGGCGAGCGGTATTTTCCGCATGAATACATGTATAAAATACTACTAAGCGGCGAACTGGAACAGTATTACGAAATTGACGCTAAAAATTCATGGATGCTGGCGGCGGCCGAAAAGAACCTGCCGATTGTAGTACCGGGGTGGGAAGACTCTACTATGGGTAACATCTTCGCCTCTTACGTAATTAAAGGGCAGATCAAAGCTTCCACCATGAAGAGTGGTATTGAATATATGGCCTGGCTGGCTGACTGGTATGTGAAAAATTCTGAAGGTAAGGGCCTTGGCTTCTTCCAGATCGGCGGTGGTATAGCCGGCGATTTTCCGATTTGTGTAGTGCCCATGCTGTATCAGGATATGGAAATGGAAAACATACCGTTTTGGAGCTATTTTTGCCAGATTTCCGACTCTACAACTTCATATGGTTCCTACTCGGGTGCGGTACCTAATGAAAAGATTACCTGGGGTAAGCTCGACATCCATACCCCCAAATTTATTGTGGAATCTGACGCTACCATTGTAGTGCCGCTTATCTTTGCCTGGCTGCTAAAACAATAAATAAAACTACCAAATTTATTTTCGGCTGAACAATAATTAATGTTCAGTTGTAGTCCTTCCAAGCCCTTAATTATACCTTAAGGGCTCTTTTTTTGATTTGTTTAGAACGATTATAAATTAGAGTTATGTGTCAGGAATTTGTCAGCCATACTGTAATAAGTTTTACTTTTGTGGACTGAAAAAAGCAGAACAT
>CAXTCH010000079.1:0-10839 GCA_964241945.1 uncultured Mucilaginibacter sp. | reverse complement strand
TTTTGAAAAGGTAACCGGAAGTCCTGCTATATTTAAAAAGAAAGACGTATCTGATATAGCCTGGGTAGGATAACTGTCTTCGCCATAATATTGAAAAAATATTTGCCCATTCTTAATCGTAATGGTTACCATACCATCTTTCCATCTATAAGTGCCTGCATACCTTTTTAAAATCATTGAATCCACTTTAACAGCCGGCAACTTGCTGATAGTTGATTGAGCATTTTGCGATTTAAATTTCCCCTTTAAAAACACGCCTGCAACACCTTTAATATACTCATCATAAACTTTTCCATCACCCGAGCTGCTTAAAATTATGATTGATAACTTTTCGTCCGGATAAAATAGAATGATAGTGCGATAGTTAGCCCAACCACCAGTATGACTAATCGTCTTAAGTCCCCGGTCGGTTTCAATGGATAAGCCAAATCCATAGTCGTTTACCTTACCGTTATTAAGCTGGCTTTTCTCAATCATCCGGGTGTAAACCGGGTTTTTTAAATTCAATTGCTGTTGGAAATGAATCATCCATTTTGTCAAATCATCTACTGAGGTATATAAAGAGCTTGAACCGTAAGCAGTAAGTACATTTATAATTTTCACATAATTTTTTCCGTCAGTTTGATATGAATAAGCGAGATTCGGCATCAGTGTTCCTTTATCATCTAAAAAGTGTGTAGACAACATGCCCAAAGGTTGGAATATAGCGGAGTCAGTATACTCTCTAAAGCTTTTGCCGCTTACCTTTTCTACAATGGCAGCCAGCAAGTTGTAGCCGGTGTTTGAATATTGATATTCGCTTCCTGGTTCAAAATCAAGTTCTTTTTGTTGCTTCACCATCCGCATAATGTCGTTAAACGCAGCTTCTTCTTCATAATTCCAGCCACCGGCATGTAAAGCCTCAGGCCAGTCACGTACGCCACTGGTATGGTGCAGCAGATTGCTAACAGTAATAAGCTTGCCGAAATCTGGCACATCGGGTAAATATTTGTGAATATCTTCATCCGCTGAAAGCTTGCCTTGTTGTATCAACGTGGAAATAGCTAACCCGGTAAATTCTTTGGATAAGGAAGCAATATCAAACAGCGTTGAAGGAGTAGTCGGAATGTTGTATTCAAGGTTTGCCATCCCATAACCTTTCCGGAGTATTACTTTACCTTCTTTTACAACAGCAACTGCACATCCCGGCCCTTTGGTACCGAGGTATTGCTTAAATACTGTATCCACTTGATTTTCAAAAGAGACCTTGTGAACCTGAGCTTTAAGGCTGGTTAGCTGTATAATCAGCGCTACCCATACCAAAGAATAAATTTTCATAGATACAGAAAAATTTGGGTTGAGGACGTAACGAAGGCAAACCTTACCATCAGCAATATAAACAATTTTATTTCAAGGTATTTTGCCGCTTTTTCAATGTTATCTTTATATCATTTCTATTCCCGCTAATTGTCGTCCTGCTGAACATTTACCTACCTTTACCTCGCTTATGAAATTAACTTACTACGGCCATGCCGCCTTCGAGCTGGAGGTGAATGGCAAAAAGCTTTTGTTCGACCCGTTTATTACCCCTAATGAACTGGCGAAGCATATTGATATCAATACGATTAAACCCGACTACATTTTGCTCTCACATGGTCATGGCGATCATATTGCCGATTTGTTCACTATTCAGAAAAACAGTGGCGCCAAGGTAATTGCCATTGCCGAAATTGCTGGCTGGCTAGCCGGTAAAGGTATACCTGACGCGCATGGCATGAACCTGGGCGGTGGTTTTAACTTCGATTTTGGCCGGGTAAAAATGGTGACTGCCCTGCACTCCAGCGGCTTGCCCGATGGAAGCTATGGCGGTAACCCGGCAGGGTATGTAATTTACGGTGAAGGCAAAAAGGTTTATTTTGCCGGTGATACGGCTTTAACGCTGGATATGAAACTGCTGGCTGACGAAAACCTGGACTGGGCCATATTGCCTATTGGCGATAACTATACCATGGGAATTGATGATGCCATTAAAGCCGCCGACTTTGTAAATTGCAACAATGTGGTAGGTATTCACTATGATACCTTCCCGGCTATTAAAATTGATACTGAAGAAGCCAAAGAAAAGTTTGTAAAAGCCGGCATGAATCTGAAGTTGCCGGGCATTGGCGAAACCATAGCATTATAAAAAATAACATTTTTAATCATAACAAAAGCGCCTGACGAGCAATTCGTCAGGCGCTTTTGTTATGATTAAAAGAAAACCTATTACATTTTTGACATAGTGTCTTTCGACATTTTTTTCTTTTTCATCTTCATAGGCTTCTTCTTCATTTTTGAAGTAGAATCAGTTTGCATAATACCGGCTTTAACAGGAGTAGCACCATTAGCAAATACACTTCCGAATGAGAAGGCGGCTAAGGCCACCATTAAACATACTTTTTTCATAGCTGTAAATTTTAGTTTTTTAGTTTGGTACTTGCAATTTAAGAAAATAATTTTCACTATTTTCCAAAATATTAATAAATTAAATTTATTATTTAACGCTGAAACTTCTGCTACAACTAACTGTTTAAAGGCGATTTAACCTTTCATCCTCATAGCTTAAAGCTGCAGTGCTTATTAGCCCATTTTTACATGCTTAATGGTGCTGCGCTGCTTTCTCTTCATGGTCATCAAATGCTTCTTCATCTTCATTTGCTGCACTATGGCAGCAGGCCCAACAGCAACCTTAACCGGTACCGCACCGGCCGTCATGCTTGCCAAAATAATAGCAGCAGCAGCAGCTATAACGCCTAAATTTTTCATGGTATTTTATATTTAATTAATCAATTATTAAATTACTGTACCGTGTGGTATAACCGCACGTTTTTTTACCACCACAACCCCGTCCTGAACGGTATAGGCGCCATAGTCGCCATCCTCCAGTTTGCCGGCGCAGTTGATGGTTACATTATTACCAATATAGCTGTTTTTGTCGATAATTGCATTCTTTATACAGCAGTTATCGCCGATACCCATTATGGGTGTATCGCTGACTTGCGACTCTCGGATCTGCTCTAAGGTTTGATACACATCGCTGCCCATTACATAACAGTTTTCAATGGTGGTACCATGCCCTATGCGGGTACGGATACCGATTACCGAACGCTTGATTAAGCTGGCATTGATGATACAGCCATCAGAAACCAGCGCCTTTTCCATCAGCGTACCTGACACTTTAGACGGGGGCAGCATCCGGGCACGGGTGAAGATGAAATTTTTATCAAAAAGGTTAAACTGAGGGATATCTTCAGTAAGCTCCAGGTTGGCATCAAAAAACGAAGGAATGGTACCAATATCCGTCCAGTAACCTTCGTACTGATAGCTCAGTACATTGTGTGTTTTAATAGACTGCGGAATGATTTCCTTACCAAAATCGGGATGGTTGTTGCCTTCCAGCAACTCGTACAGCGTTTTACGGTTAAACATGTAAATACCCATCGACGCCAGGTAATGCCGCCCCTGGGCCACCATTTCCTGACTTACATCTGAAGCCCAGCTTTCAAAATCAGTTTTGGGTTTCTCGATAAATGCCGTGATTTTGTTAACCTCGTCAGTTTTCATGATGCCAAAGCCCGGCACATCATTGGCATGCACAGGTATGGTAGCAATGGAGATATCGGCGTTTTTACCAATGTGCTGATCCATCATTTCATTAAAGTCCATTTGGTAAAGCTGGTCGCCCGAAAGGATAAGAACATATTCAAACTCCCAAACGGCCAAATGGTGTAAACTTTGCCGAACGGCATCAGCGGTACCCTGAAACCAGCCTGCGCTGGTGGGCGTTTGCTCAGCAGCTAAAATATCCACAAAAGCATCGCTAAAACTGCTGAAATGATATGTGTTTTTAATGTGCTTGTTCAGCGAAGCCGAATTAAACTGCGTAAGTACAAATATACGCTCGATGCCTGAATGGAGGCAGTTGGAAATAGGGATATCTACTAAACGGTACTTGCCCGCAATGGGCACAGCCGGTTTGGAGCGGGTAGCAGTAAGCGGCGATAACCGTGTACCTTGCCCCCCACCCAGTACAATGCATATTACTTTCGAAGTCATATAGTTAGGATGTTAAGCTGTTATATAATTGGATATACTGCCTGGCTGATTGATCCCAGGAGAAATCAAGCGCCATCATGCGCTTATGTAACAATTGTAAGTGCGCAGTGTTCTCAAATAATACAGTTGCCCGGTTAATTGCTTCTACAATACCTGCTGTTGTATTTTCTGTAAAGCAGATACCATAGCCGTTTTCCTGCTCTATGTCAATTACAGTATCTTTAAGTCCGCCTGTGGTATGTACTACAGGCATAGTGCCATAACGTAAAGCATATAACTGATTCAAGCCGCAGGGCTCCACACGCGAAGGCATCAATAAAAAGTCGCTTCCGGCATAAATTAAATGCGCCAACTCCTCATTGTAACCGATATAAGCTTTGTAATGAGCAGGAAACTGTTCTTCCAGCGCTTTTAACTCCTGCTCGGTAGCCGTATCTCCGGTGCCCAATAGCAGTACATTGAGCTGCCCCTCATTTTCAATCAGACATTGTGTAAAAGCAGGGGGTAATAAATCGGCCCCTTTTTCTACTACTAACCGGCCGATAAAAGTAAGCAGCGGTAAATCGGGCGAAAGCTCAAAACGGCTGCATAAAGCTTCCTTATTTTTCTGTTTACCGGCAGTTGCCTTATCTGCATCATAATGTGCCGCCAAAGCCGGATCAGTTTCCGGGTTCCATACCTGCACATCAATCCCGTTGATAATGCCCGAGCCTTTGGCCCGTTCCAGCCGGAACAACGGTTCTAAACCGTTTGACTGCAGTGATAACTCATCCAGGTAACTGGGTGAAACTGCGGTATAGTGATTACAGCACTTAATGGCGGCAGCCAGCGGATTAATGCCGCCGCTCCAGTCCAGTAAACCTAAAGCGTTATAGTCAATCTCTGGCAGGTAATAAAACTTTTCCCATCCAAAAGCGCCATGATACTGCCCGTTGTGAATAGTAAACACCGTTGGCGTTTTAGCCAGGCGCCGGTACAAGGCCGAATGCTGCAGCAAAAAAGGCACCAGGCCGGTATGATGATCATGGCAGTGAATAACGTCGGGCGTTTGCTGGCTCCAGGTAATCCAATCCAAAAAACATAACTGATAGGCAATAAACTGTTCACGCTCGTCGGGGTAACTATACACTTCCTCGCGGTCGAGCAATCCGGGTATGTGAACTAGGTAAAGCTCAAAGCCCAGCTTATCGGTCTTTTCCTTCCAGATTTCAAACTCGTGCCGGGTGTGCCCCAGGCGATTGGAGGCACGGAAAACAACTTCAAACTCGTTTTCGCGCACAAATTTGCGGTCATAATGCGGCAGCACCACAGCCGCCTGCATTCCGGCTAAATTCTGGTATTTAGGTAAAGCGCCGACAACATCGCCCAGGCCACCCACTTTGGCTACCGGATAACATTCAGCGCTCAGATGATAAATTCTCATAAGTAGGTTTCAGTTGGTCAATTTAAGTAAATGTCTACTTAAATGGCAAACCTGCAAGCCAGCTGTGGTGTTTTTATTTTATTTATATTTTGAAACAATAAATACGTATAAACACGCAGTTTTAAGAACAATTAGTTGTAAAGTTGACATGCAAGCAGCTCTTTTACTGCAATATATTTCTACCTTTCAATCAATCAGCTTCAGATAAACTTTATAAGGCTCCGCATCTTTGAAAACTTCAACAATTTGCTCAGCACGTTGACCCAAGTTTTCTCTACTTAATTTAAAATTCATCCAGATAACTGTAGTTGGCACTTCAATAAAGCCGGTAAGGCAATCCCACAACGCATCAAGATTCTCGCCATAAAAATCAGGGAAATCAAGTACCTGCTTAATAATATGATGAAAATCTTCTTCATCTTTTATCTGTCTCCCGTCAATTGTTGCTATCATCTGATTACTTATTGAATTTAAAATATCAATATTAATATATATTTGACATTGATAAAAGCTATAGCCTTATGACTTTAGTTCAATTAGAATATATCGTAGCTGTTGACACTTATAAAAGCTTTGTACAGGCGGCCGAAAAGTGCCACATTACCCAGCCTACACTCAGTATGCAGATACAAAAGCTGGAAGATACTTTGGGCGTGCAATTGTTCGACCGCAGTCATCAGCCGGTAACTACTACCGAAGTAGGTATGGAAATTATTGCGCAGGCCCGGCTGGTACTGGCCGAAAGCTATAAAATCCGTGAGGTTATTGATGACCGTAACCGTGAGTTATCGGGCGAATTAAAAATTGGTATTATTCCCACGGTTTCCCCTTACATACTTCCTAAAATTATTTCCCGTTTTACCGAAAAATATGCACAGGTAAAGCTGCTGATCTGGGAGCAAAATACAGAACAAATTATCCAGCAGGTAAAGCTGGGTATTATTGACTGCGGTATTTTGTCCACCCCCCTGCATGATAACGCCTTAATAGAAATGCCTGTATTTTATGAAAATTTTGTGGCGTACGTTTCCAAATCGAGTAAGCTGTATAAAAAGAAACACGTACTGCCGGAAGAGATTGATATCGACGAGCTTTGGCTGCTGAATGAGGGCCATTGTATGCGTAACCAGGTGTTCAATCTGTGCCAGCGCCGAAAAAACGTAAAAGGCGCACATCACTTTGAATATAATACCGGCAGTATTGAAACTTTAAAGTGAATGGTAGACCAAAACAACGGTGCTACTATACTACCTGAGCTGGCCTTGGCCGACTTAACCGACCGGCAGCTGGATAAGGTACGTTATTTTAAAGCTCCCGAACCCGCGCGGGAAATCAGCATGATTGTGGCAAAAAATTATTTAAAGCGCCGCATGATTGAGGCGATTAAAAATGAGATTATTGATTTCGTTCCCAAACGGTTACGGTCTAAAAAGAAAAAAGAACTGCTGGACATTTCATAATCGGTTTCGATACCTTATTTAGAATTATTATAAATAATTTGGATGCATAGGGTGTAAATTATACATTTGCACCATTATTTATAATTGGTCTAAATAAAATGAATTATTCAACACTAAAATCTTATTTATTACTTCTCTTCATGATTATATGCGCTGCCGTAACTGTCAGGGCAGATGATGTACCTCCACCGCGTGGAACAATTAAAGGGCATGTAATCACCAGCGATAACAAACCGGCGTCCGATGTAACTATAGCCCTGCAAGGCACCAAACGTGGTACCATGACCAATGAAAGCGGATATTTTGAACTTACCGCTCCAGCAGGAAGATATATTTTGGTTGCTTCGCACGTAGGGGTGAACAGTGTTACTGTACCTGTGGAAGTTTCTTCAGGACAAACTACTACCCTGCCCATTATTACTTTAAATTCAAGCCAGACTGCACTTAATGAGGTACAAATCAGTGGTATAAAGACTAACCGATTTGTAGTTAAAAAAAGTTATGATGTAGCTAAAATGCCGCTTTCTGACTTAGAAAATTCACAATCTTATTCGTCAGTATCCAAAGAGCTCATACAAGAACAAGCCATCTATTCGGCCGACCAGGCGGTACGAAACGTGCCAGGTATTGCCACGCTTTGGAATGCTACCAACCGTGCCGGCGATGGCGGCGCTTATTTTACCCTGCGCGGTTTTCCGGTACAAATTAGTTTATGGAATGGTGTATCAGGTGCAGTAAGCAATACAATTGATGCTACCAACCTCGAAAAGCTTGAAGTTATCAAAGGCCCTTCAGGCACTTTGTATGGAAGTTCACTCACCTCATTTGGTGGATTACTTAACCGTGTAACCAAACAACCTTACGATACGCTTGGCGGTACTATCTCTTATTCAACAGGCAGTTATGGTTTTAACCGGGCCAGTGTTGATTTAAACACACCGTTGGACAGCGCAAAAAAAGCGTTACTGCGTATTAATACTTCGTTTAATAGTATTAACAGCTTTCAGGATGCAGGTTTTGACCGCCGCTTTGTATTTGCCCCCAGTTTTTCATATAAAGTGAATGATAAGTTATCCTTTCTGTTTGATGCAGAAATTGTACATGGTCGGGGCACTACCCCACAACTCATGTATATAGATTATAATATTGCGCCTTCTCAATTAGGTGCAAGCCGTGCTGATCAGTTAAACGTTGATTATAAGAAATCTTATATCAGCAATGATATTGTCGCCAGTTCTGATAATTATAATTTCTTTGGTCAGGCTGAATATAAGTTTTCCGATCAGTGGACTTCGAGAACCACTATTTCAAGCACCTATAGCACTTCTTCCGGCCCTCAGACCTATTTTTACTTACTCGCAGGCAATGCTTCTATGGCCCGTATGGTATGGGATGTTGAAGGCAATAGCTCAACCTGGAATATCCAGCAAAATTTTAACGGAGATTTTAAAATCGGTGAATTAAGAAACCGCCTGTTAGTAGGCATTGATGTTTTAAATCAGCGGCAAAACATTTCTTATACCGGTTTCAACTCTACGCCAACCAAAACAGCTAATTTTTATAGTCAGTTCTTCGATGTAGTAAACACTGTGGGTGCAGTTCCTAATTACTACGATTTTAACTTAGCCAATATTAATGCGAGATATGCAACGGCAGGGTCAGGTGCCCCTTATTTATCTATTAATAACCGATATACTACCAGTGCTTACGTTTCAGACGTATTAAACATCACTGATAACTTACTTGTTTCCGCAGGCTTACGCATTGATCACTTTAAAAACGAGCCTGTTTATGATCCAACCACCAACGGCTATAACGTACAAGGGTTCGATCAAACCTCTTTAAGTCCTAAATTTGGTGTAGTTTATCAGGTTATTAAAGATAAGGTATCATTATTTGGTAACTACCAAAACGGGTTTGTTAATCTCGGCACTTACTCCGCTTATGATGCTAACTCAGCCTCCGGACTTACTAATAAGATGGCAAAACCGGAACAAGCTAATCAAGCTGAGGGAGGTGTTAAGTTGGACGTATTCAACGGGCATTTGAGCGGTACTATCAGCTATTATGATATACAGGTATCTAATTTAGTGCGTAGCGATCTTACTCATAATAATGCCTCAATTCAAGATGGCACACAGGTAAGCCGTGGTTTTGAAGCTGAAATTACGACCAATCCTATAGAAGGTTTAAATTTGGTAGCCGGTTATGCCTATAACCATAGTGTAATTACCAAATCTACCAGCGCTGACCAAGGTTACCGGCCCGGAACTGCAGGTTCACCTAATTTGGCCAACTTATGGATTAGCTATCGCCTTATGACTGGAAAAGCACAAGGTTTGGGTATAGGTTTTGGAGGCAATTATGCAAGCGATAACAAAATTATCAATGGTTCAACTGGCACTTTTACCCTGCCCGCCTATACGGTGTTAAACAGTAGTTTATTTTATGAGCAGCGTAAATTCCGTATTGCATTAAATGTAAATAACTTTACCAATGAAAAATATTGGGTTGGTTACTCAACCATTAGCCCGCAAATGTTAAGACAGTATATTGGTAGTGTTGCCTACAAATTTTAATAATTTGACACTCGCTAAAAAAGCCTTTTTGTTTATTCATCGCTGGCTCGGATTACTATCCGGGCTGGTGGTGTTTATAGTGAGTATTACCGGCTGCCTGTTTTGCTTTCAGGACGAGATACAGGATGCCCTGTACTCTTGGCGACACGTACAGCCACAGCACCAATCGTACCTGATGCCCTCTGTATTGATAAAGGACGCATTAAAGGGCCATCCTGCAGAAACCGTCAGCTTTCTGTCCTACCTGAGTCCCGACCGTCCCGCAGAGGTGATATTGAGCCGTCCGTCAGGAAAGGAAGTGAGTTATACGTATGTTTACCTTAACCCTTATACCGGGAAAGCATTGGCTGAACGTAACCCGGCTACCAGTTTTTTTGATATTGTAAAAGATATTCACCTGTATTTGCTGCTCCCGGCCAAAGCAGGACAAATGGTAGTGGGTATTTCGGTATTGCTGTTTGTTGTTTTGCTTATTACCGGTATCATACTATGGTGGCCCAAACGGAAGGTTGATCGTAAGCGCAGCTTTGTTGTAAAATGGAATGGCCGCTGGCGCCGCTTAAATTATGATTTGCACAATGTGCTGGGCTTTTATTCGTGTTTAATTGCACTAGTGCTTGCCCTCACGGGTTTGGCCATGAGTTTTGCCTGGGTGCTTAAAGGCATGTACTTCATAGCCAACGGTGGTAATACCTACGCACAGGAGCAGGTATTTCCTGTATCTGATGCTCTCGGCATAAAACTGCCGCAAACCACACCCGCTATAGACCGGGCCCTGGTAGCGGCACAGCAGGCTTCACCTGCATCAGCTTGTTTCATATTATGGCAATCGCCCGCGGCTGATGGTACGGTAAGTGTAATTGCCTATAAAAGGGCTTTACGCTTTGACCACCGGGATTACTATTATTTTGATAAGTATACCGGCAAACTGCTAAAAGCATTACCTTATGCCAAAGAAAGCGCAGGCATGAAACTGAGCGACATGAATTATGATATCCACGTGGGCCAGATTGCCGGCTTGCCGGGTAAAATCATAGCGTTTGTAATTAGCCTGATTTGTGCCAGCCTGCCGGTTACCGGCTTTTTGATATGGCTAGGCAAGCGCAACAAGCCTAAGCGCAAACGAGCAGAGCATGAACCGGAATATACCGGACCGGCAAGATTTAAGTTTATACCTAAAGGCAAGGGTAATCGGGTTAAAGTTTAGTCCTCCGATAAAATGACGACTATTGTTACTTAAACTCAATTACCACATCATCGGTAAGCGCATGCCCGGTACAGGTAAGCACCCAGCCTTGGGCGA
>CAXTCH010000078.1:2399-10966 GCA_964241945.1 uncultured Mucilaginibacter sp. | reverse complement strand
GCTGCATGCTTACCTACTTATCTCCATCCTGTCAATTCCGGTCGACCCCATTTTTGTGCTGTGCCTTTTTACTCAGGTGGCTTTAAACAGTGGGTACAAAGGTACAAATTTTAAGCCAAACCCGTATTGGTAATCAAATTAAGTTGACTGATGATTCGTTCTAAGCTAATATATAATTTAATATTTACAGTGTGTTGTTTGCTGCCAGTTGTGCGGTTTCTACCCGGCCCGGATATTGCTGCAAAGCCAGTTCCAGGCAAGTCATTGCACGCAGCAGGTCTATTTGGTTCAGTACGTAAGCCATACGTACTTCATTTGCACCGGCACCCGGCGTACTATAAAAGCCGGTAGCGGGGGCCATCATCACCGTTTCATTCTCATGGCTAAATTCTTCCAGCATCCACTGGCAAAATTTGTCAGCGTTATCGATGGGTAGACGGGCTACTACATAAAATGCGCCTCCCGGATTAGGGCTATATACGCCTTCCATCTCATTCAAGGCATTCACTACAATATCACGCCGGTGCGTATACTCTTTGTTTACGGCATCAAAGTAACTGTCGGGCGTGTCAACTGCAGCTTCACCTGCAATTTGCTCAACCAATCCCGGACTTAAGCGGGCTTGTGCAAATTTAAGTCCGGCAGCAAGCACAGCTTTATTTTTGGTAATGAGGCAGCCCAGCCGTGCACCGCAGGCGCTATAACGCTTGCTTACGGTGTCCATCACAATTACATTTTCCTCCAACCCAAGCAAATGCATAGGAGAGGTAAAGTTACGGCTGTCATAACAGAACTCCCGGTAGGCTTCGTCCGAAAAAAGATATAAATCGTATTTTAACACCAGTGCCTTCAAGGCTTCCATTTCCTCTTTGGAATACAGATACCCGGTGGGATTATTCGGATTGCAGATAATAATGGCTTTCGTTTTATCGGTAATCAGCTTTTCAAATTCGCTGATAGGGGGTAGGGCAAAGCCATCTTCAATAAAAGAAAGTATGGGTTTTACCACTATGTCGCTCTGGCAGGCAAAGCCATTGTAATTCGCATAAAAAGGTTCCGGAATAATTACTTCATCACCCGGATCCAGGCAAGCCATCATGGCAATGGTTATAGCTTCTGAACCGCCGGTGGTAACTATAATATTCTCAGGAGCTATGTTATAATTGAGTTTATTATAATAGTCCACCAGTTTTTTACGATACGAAAGTGTTCCTTCAGATGCCGTGTATGCCCAAACCTTAAAGTCGATATTTTTGACCGCATTGAGCATACCCTCGGGCGTTTCAATGTCCGGCTGGCCAATATTTAAATGATATACCTTTTTACCTTCGGCTTTTGCTTTATCGGCAAAGGGGGTAAGTTTACGTATTGGCGATGCGGGCATAAGCTGCCCTTTGGTTGAGATGTTTGGCATGGCGCAAAATTAGCAAAATCCTTATAAAACAAATAGAGACGCTTGTAAGCGTCTCTATCTAAAATGGCTTTGCAAAATTAAATTACCGGGCGGGCGCGGTAACAACCTCACCTATAATATACAGATACTTGCTCGGTATTTTAGCGTTTGACGATACAATAATTACTTTGTTGAATGGACCCATTGCAGCTGCGCTGTAAGTAATTTTGATCTGACCCTTATCACCCGGTTTTATCGGAGTTTTAGTGTAATCAGCAATTGTACATCCGCAGGTAGGTCTTACTTCTGATAAAATAAGAGGTTCCTGGCCTACATTTGAAAATTCAAATAAAGTAGTTACAGGTTTGCCCTGAGGGATCTTGCCGAAATCGTGCTTTTCTTCTGTAAATTTAAAATCTGCCTTTTTCTCTTCC
Source organism: uncultured Mucilaginibacter sp. (assembly GCA_964241945.1). Classification (GTDB taxonomy): domain Bacteria; phylum Bacteroidota; class Bacteroidia; order Sphingobacteriales; family Sphingobacteriaceae; genus Mucilaginibacter. The sequence goes on along the minus strand of CAXTCH010000078.1, from coordinate 9,139 downwards.
TGGGCTGACGCTTTAAAAGCAAAACCTAACACCACCACACACAGTATCAGTAACTTTTTCATATTCATTTTTTTATTACACAAATATACTTTAATTATGTAAATATGAAAAACAATGTGTATAACTTAATCTTCGTACCATTGCAGCCGATTCAGAACAGAATTTTATACATTTACCGCAAAAACGAAATTTTATATGCCTGAAACTTCAACACACGCAACCAGCGGCTTCAATCCGGCTGAGTTGAGTTTTGACGATTTCAAAAAGATTGTAATTAGCGATTACCGCATTGGTTTTGAAAGCCGTCAGGCAAGCTTGTTAGGCCGGCGCGAAGTGCTGACGGGCAAGGCTAAATTTGGTATTTTCGGCGATGGCAAAGAGGTAGCGCAACTGGCTATGGCCAAGGCTTTTAAACCGGGCGACTGGCGCGCAGGGTATTACCGCGACCAAACGTTTATGTTTGCCACCGGCATGAGCAACCTGAAGGAGTTTTTTGCACAATTATACGCCAATCCGGATATTGAAAAAGATCCCGCTTCGGGCGGCAGGCAAATGAATTGCCATTATGCCACCCGCTTTGCCAACCCTGATGGCAGCATGGTTCATCAGGCAGACGTGATGAACTGCTCGGCTGATATATCAACTACGGGCGGGCACATGCCCCGTTTGTTAGGCTTGGCTTATGCGTCTAAATTATATCGCCAAAACCCCGATTTGGCCGGTATGCACCAATTTTCGGTTAACGGAAATGAAGTAGCTTTCGGAACCATCGGCAACGGCTCAACGTCAGAAGGTTTATTTTTTGAAACTTTCAACGCCGCCGGTGTATTGCAGGTGCCCATGGCTGTTTCAGTTTGGGATGATGCTTATGCTATTTCCGTACCGGCTAATCTGCAAACTACCAAAGAGGACATTTCCGAAGTTTTAAAGGGTTTTCAGCGTGAACCCGGTACTAATGGTTACGAAATTTTTAAAGTGCGTGGCTGGGACTATGTAGCCCTATGCGAAACTTACGAACAGGCCATTCACCTTTGCCGCACCGAGCATGTACCGGTGTTGATTCACGTAACGGAGATGACTCAGCCGCAGGGGCATTCTACCTCCGGCTCGCACGAACGCTATAAAAGTAAAGAGCGGTTGGATTGGGAGGTCGAGCACGATTCCCTATTACAGATGCGCCGCTGGATTATAAGGTCGGCCATTGCAACCGAGCAGGATTTGGACGAACTGGAAACGGCTGCCAAAAAAACGGTTCGTGATGCACAACGTGAGGCTTGGGAAGATATGGTGAGTGAAATCAGGACCGAACAGAAACAGGCAGTTCAACTGATAACTGACTTGGCTAACAGTGCCGGCTCGCCCGCCAGATTGCGCGGTATTATTGCGCATCTGCAAAACGAGCCCGATCCAAGCCGTCGCGACGGTGTATCGGCTGCCCGTAAAGCTTTGCGCTTAACAGTTAATGACAGGCGGGCCGACCGTAGCGCTTTGAGCGCCTGGCTACAGCAACAGGAAAAGGAAAATGACGAGCGCTTTAATTCCAAATTATTTACGGATACGCCATTGTCGCCATTAAAAATAGAGGTGATTCCGGCAAGATATACAGACGACAGCCGCTCACTGGATGGACGGGAAGTGTTAAATGCTTGCTTTGATGCGCAGTTTGCTCAAAATAAGACATTGGTAGCATTTGGTGAGGACGTAGGCGCTATTGGCGATGTGAATCAGGGTTTTGCCGGTTTGCAGGCCAAATTTGGCGATTTGCGCATTACGGATACCGGTATACGCGAGGCGACCATTATAGGGCAGGGTATGGGTTTGGCCATGCGCGGCTTAAGGCCCATAGCCGAAATTCAATATATGGATTATTTGCTGTATGCCATGACGGTATTGAGCGATGATTTAGCCACCTTAAGCTACCGGACTAAAGGAGGGCAGAAAGCGCCATTAATTGTACGTACACGGGGGCACCGGCTGGAGGGCATCTGGCATTCGGGTTCACCGTTGGGCGTGGTGCTGAATACCATGAGAGGCTTGCATATTTGCGTTCCGCGTGATATGACGCAGGCAGCAGGTATGTACAACACTTTACTAAAAGGCGATGAGCCGGCTATTGTGATAGAATGCCTGAACGGCTATCGCTTAAAAGAAAAGCTGCCGGCTAATGTAGGTGAGTTTACAGTACCATTAGGTAAAGCAGAGGTATTACAAACCGGAACGGATGTAACTGTAGTATCGTACGGTTCCACCTTGCGATTTGTATTGGAAGCCGCACAGGAACTGCATAGCATGGGTATACAGGCAGAGGTCATCGATTTACAAACGCTGTACCCATTTGACTTGGACCAGCTTTGCGTGGCATCGCTTAAAAAAACCAATAAGCTATTGGTGGTAGATGAAGATATTCCGGGTGGCAGTTCGGCTTATATATTGCAGAAAGTACTGGAGCAGCAAAAAGGTTATTACCATTTGGATGCGGAGCCGCGCACTTTGTGTGCTCAGGAGCATCGTCCGCCTTATGGTTCTGATGGCGATTACTTCTGCAAGCCATCCACTGATGACATCATCGAAACCATTTATAACATGATGCACGAGGCTAAGCCCGAAAAATATCCGGCGCTTTATTAACAAGTAGCAGTTGCTTAATCATAAATAATTACCTTAGCGCTTGCCAAAACAGGCGCTATTTTATTTGTATATGAATACTCAGTTTAACGATATAGCTCAAATCATCAAAAGCCGGCGCACCATTAAACCGGCTACCATGAACGGTAAAAAAATTACGAAGGAAAACATCGAGGCCTTGCTTGAACTGGCAGACTGGGCGCCCAACCATGGTTCAACTGAGCCCTGGCGCTTTGTGGTGTATGAGCAGCTACAGGCATTTTGCCACAAACATGCGGAACTTTACCAGCAAAACACAGCGGAAGAAAATTTTAAGCCCGCGGTATACCAAAACTTAACGCACATGGGCGACTTAGCTTCACATGTGCTGGTGGCTTATATGCAGCGCGGCACTAACCCTAACATTCCGCAGTTTGAAGAAATTGCAGCTACTGCTTGTGCCATTGAAAATTTGCTGTTAGGAGCTGCTGCTTCAGGTATTGCTGCTTATTGGGGTACCGGCGGACAAACCTTAAAGCCAGCCATGAAAGCGTACCTGGGTTTAGGCGAGGACGATCAGGTAATGGGTGTATTATACTTGGGTTATACCGATGAGCAACCGGAAGGACGCCGTAAAATAGCGCTTGAAGAAAAAGTGAAATGGGTGCAGTAGCTTTGTTTTAAGCTGCAATTTTTTTTATAGTCTTTACAATACGCATAAACGGCTGCAACCATTTCATTGCAGCCGTACGTATAATAATTGAGTGGCTTTTAATAAAACTGCAGTGCAAATTTATACGGAAATCCACTAAAAGCTTGTCGGCTTTAATGATAATTTAATGATTTGATTTTTAAATTTTTTGTGTATATTTGATGTACATTCACAGTTTGAGAAAGACCATACTCAAAACTTAAGCCCGCTGATTTTAGCTTTACTGATTAAAACTTAAATTATTCAACGGAGAAATATGAAGAAAAATATTTGGTGGATTGCCAGCTTAACGATTATCGGTTTAATATCTTTAATCACCCGCGAAACAGTGGTAGCCAAAAAAGCCAATCAAAGGCTTGTTCATTCTTTCAAAGTAGCTACTTCAAGACAGGATTTATTTTATAACTACGTTGACAGTGTGTACCGCACTGCTGACTTGGCTGATGCCGGTTTAGACAATCAGGTTTTTGATAAGGCAGTAACCGGTTACTACAACTTGAAGATTGCAGGCAAATTGCCGCAAAACAGTTCAGTAATCACCGTAGTTGATTTCACCAAGGCCAGTCACACCAAGCGGATGTGGATTGTGGACCTGATGAAAAAGAAATTACTGTTGAACACCTGGGTGGCTCATGGTTCGGGTAGTGGTGATGATCTGCCGAGTCAGTTTTCAAATAATAATGATTCACATCAAAGCAGCCTTGGTTTTTATGTAACCGATGATATTTATTATGGTAAACATGGTCGCTCGCTGCATATAAACGGTATGGATGCCGGTTTTAATGATCATGCCCGTGCCCGTGATATCGTAGTGCATGCTGCTGATTACGTTTGCGAAAAAACGATAAACCAGTTAGGGCGTATTGGTCGCAGCTTTGGTTGCCCCGCAGTATCTCCGGATGTTTCTGACCGGGTGATTTCTATGATAAAAGGCAAAACCTTACTGTTCATCTACGGTAACGACAAAAATTATAATTCCAAATACCTGAATACTGAAGCCGCTGCTAATTTTGTGTTGCCTGCAGCGCCGATTTCCGGTCAAAAGATGGCTTCACTTTAAAATATTTTATATTTTCCAATAACAAAGCCTGTGACTTTAAAAATCACAGGCTTTGTTATGTACTAAATTGTTTAATAACGCTTTAAATCTAAACAACTGCTATAGCTACCTCAAATTGTCTTTTTCATCAACAAGTCGGTTTGCAATTCAGCACCCAACCAAAAGTCGTGTTGGCTGAATATCGCGAAGCCATGGCGCTCGTAAAACCGGATGGCATTCAGGTTATGATCCCACACGCCCAGCCACACGTACAGGCAACTGAACTCCTTAGCCCGGCTTACCGCAAATTGAATAAGCTGCTCGCCCAACTTCTGACCCTGGTATTTAGCCGATACATATAACCGTTGTATCTCCATACCTCCCGGTTCCTGCATTTCGGTTTGGCTGTTATTAAAATTGAGTTTAATATAACCGGCCGGCTCCTCGTCAACCAGTGCAAAATAGAAATAAGAATCCGGCTGCTTTATTTCTTGTAGCAGGTTTTCTTCGTTAAATGTGGCATTCATATAGGCATGCACATCTTCAGCCCGGTTTAAATGCATAAAAGCATCATGAAAAGTTTTGATGCTCAATTGTGTTAGCGGCGTTATCTCGGTTGCGCCAATGGGTTTAATAGTAATAGGTAAGGCCATTTACTCAAATTGCTGCTGCAAATTACCTAATTGTTCCAGCAGTTCTTTTATCTGTTCGCTCTCTTTTTGAAACACTTTCTTTTTCCAGAAAAAAATCACATAAACCAGGTAAGCGCACCAAATCAGCCCAAAACCTGCTTGCAAAATTAACGCCGCTTTGCTGATAAATTCAATACTATAAAACAGCAAGCCAATACTGATTGCCAGTGCATAATAATAAAAGAAGCGGCCATTGGTAAAAGCCCGGCGTCGTTTGTATAATTTCAAATGACTGATATAAGTGGCCGGATCAGCCGTAGCATCAAGCGTAGAGATGGTATGATAATCGCCTGCGCTAATCACTAAAAAATAAATCATGCTTACCGCCCATATACCTAAACCTATATAGCTGTACTTGTTGTGAAAGGGTATAAAAAGCATAATGCTTAAAATAACGGCAAGCACTATACCCATTATAATGAGCTTATTAAAGATGCGGCTTTTTAGGCTGCCTACCCCTTTTTTTACCTGCTTCAGCACATCATCCACTGAAAGCCTTATCGATTTCGGCTGTCCCTGCCAAACCGATAAAAGATGATCAAAATCTTTCATAGTGGTTGTATAAGTCGGTTAATCTTTGTTTAATGCGATGAATCTTCACCCTCAAGTTTCCTTCTGATATGCCCGATATTTCTGCGATTTCGGGATACGGCACCTCATCCATTACCATGGTAATAATAATCCTTTCTGATTCTTCCAGTTGAGCTATACATTTATACAGTAAAGCCACCTGTTCATTTTTTTCTGATATTTCTTCACCTTTAATTTCGGCCAGTTGTTCAGTAAGTTCTTCTTTGGCCTGCCTTTTTTCGCCTCGCAAATACGTAAGGCAGGTGTTTACCGCAATCCGGTAAATCCAGGTTGAAATCATGGCCTGATTCCGAAATTTGTCGAGGTTCTGCCATACTTTCAAAAAAGTTTCCTGCAGCAAATCATGGGCAACATCCTCATCACCGGCATAGCCGTAACATAAATGATAGATTTTTTTTGAATTAGCTTCAAATATTTGCCTGAAGGCATCATCTTTAGCAGCCACTTTTCAGTTAATTTATATTATGGTTTAGATTTACGAAGGTTGATATTGTTACGGCAGAAAGTGATTTTTATTAAACCAGCTCAATTGTGTATCAGCAGCGGTGAGCAGTGAATGAAGTTCGTCATTATAATCAAACTGCAAATCTTCGGGTAATTTAGCCAGCAGGGTAAGCGCCTTCTGTATTTGCCTGATGAACATCGTGCGCAATGGTTTGTAGGAGGTGCGCCGGTCCACATATTCCAGGTACTTGTCGCAGAATTGAATAATCAATTCAATTTCGAATGTTTTGGAGGCCGTAAACTTGCTGTACTTACTGTTCAGCTTTAATATTTTACGCAATGCTTTGGCGGCATTATAACTGTGCGAGGGAAGTTGTTTAAACAGGGTTTCATTTTCTGCCTTGGCCTGGTCCAGATAGGCATTTTCATCATTCGCTTCAAACAGCAGGTAAGCCAGCAATTCTTTATTTTCTTTTTTATAACGGGCCAGCCGGACGCATAGATCAGTTAACTGTACAGCGCTTAAGTGCTGTAATTCTTTTTTTATTTGCTGAAGACTGTAACCGTTACTGCTCATGGGCAAAAGAGTGGCTTTATGCGGCAAAATAATAAATTGTTGTAGTTTTAGCATCCTATAGCAAGCAAATGGCCAAAAACA
>CAXTCH010000078.1:0-2299 GCA_964241945.1 uncultured Mucilaginibacter sp. | reverse complement strand
GTGGCTAAGGCAGGCAATATCAGTGCTGTAGGAAGAATAGGGGGAAAGACCTTGTTATGGTTCATCAGCGCCTCCATGGTATCATTGCTGTTGGGAATGGTGCTGGTTAATGAATTCGGCCCCGGCCGTAATATACAGTTACCGCTACCGGATGTGCGCACGGTTACTGACATTGGTAAAACAGGCTTTTCTTTACCTGATTTTATAGGACACATATTTCCGGAAAGTCTTATCGGCTCAATGGCGAATAATCAGATTTTGCAGATTGTGGTGTTTGCTCTTTTCTTCGGAACCGCTACGGCTGCCATCGGCGAAAAAGGTGAAGTCATTATAAAAGCCATGGATGCCATTGCCCACGTCATTTTAAAAATAACAAGTTATGTAATGCAATTGGCGCCTTTGGCTGTATTCGGCGCAATTGCCGTAGTAGTGGCAAAGCAGGGCCTGGGTATTTTGTCAACCTATGTCATTTTCATCGGGGAGTTTTATTTTTCGCTGCTACTGCTATGGCTGTTAATTGTCATGGCCGGTTTTGTAGTGCTTAAAGGCCGGGCTTTTAAGCTTGTTAATAGTATTAAGGATGCAATGCTGATCGCCTTTAGTACCTCCACTAGCGAGGCCGCATACCCGCGTATTTTGATGGAATTAGAGCGTTTTGGCTGTAGTAACAAAATTGTAAGCTTCGTGCTTCCGCTCGGTTATTCATTTAACCTCGATGGGTCAATGATGTATATGACCTTTGCTTCGCTTTTCCTGGCGCAATGCTACCATGTGCCGCTTACATTACCACAGCAATTTTCCATGTTACTTACCCTGATGCTGACCAGCAAGGGTGTAGCCGGCGTACCCCGTGCAGCTTTGGTAGTGGTAGCAGGCACTATTGCCATTTACAATATACCGGAAGCAGGTTTGGCGCTGTTACTGGCTATTGACCCCTTGCTGGATATGGGCCGTTCGGCTACCAATGTATTGGGTAACGCTATGGCTACTGCCGTAGTTAGCAAATGGGAAGGCGAGTTGGCTAACGAAGGCCTCATGGAGTCAGGAAACCGATGAATTGTATAAGTTAGGCAAATAAGTATATTTTTGCACGAAATTGATACAATGATTCGTTCATTTTATCATTCATCACTTACTCATTCGTATCATGTCTGAACGTGCTAAACGTATATTTATCGGGTTAACTATTGTTGTTCCTTTTTTGCTGTATTGTGTATACTACTATGGTATGATGATCGGCAATGCGCCCTATAAATTTTCTGAATTTAAGTCAATAGAGTTTCGCTATGGTACCGGTGATACCCTGCTGAATCTGTATAGTTCGCTCAACGGTAAATATCAGTATTTGAATAAGCACGGTCAGCTGATTAAAACCAAAGTGCTGCTGAACAGCGACGAAATGCTTTACCTGCACCGCAAGGCAGCTGAGCTGGGTTTTTGGAACTTTCCGGCCAACGAACGTGGCGACACTACCGGAACACACGGCCGACCGGTGCCGCGCTTTTTTATACAGTTTAATTATCAGCGAAAAAATAAAACCGTGCTGTATGAGCCTACTTACGATGGTGACCCAAAGCTAAAAGATGCCAACATGCGCTTGATTAAGGAGATTCAGAAAACGATTGATGAAGCACAATCAAGGGAAGGTAAGTAAGCTAAATATGGAAGCTGTATGAGGTACTTTTTTGATTATATGGCTGCCGGCAGTACTGCATGCTCAGCAAATAACGTACGCCGAATGTAGAAAGCAGGGTAGTAAGCAGATTACTGATGAATATACACAGCCTTTAATGCAAAAATGCTCATCGCATTAGTATTTCTCAATATTAATCAATATCTTTGCACCTCAATTTTTTAACAACATAATTATTTAACAAACAATGTACGCAATAGTAGATATAGCCGGACAGCAATTTAAAGTTGCAAAAGACCAGCAAATCTTTGTACACAGATTACAAGGAGATGAGGGCGCTAGTATTGAATTTGACAAAGTATTATTGGCTGAAAACGAAGGAAACTTTAAGCTGGGTGCTGATTTAAGCGGCGCTAAGATATCTGCCAAAATCGTGTCGCATGTAAAAGGTGATAAGGTACTGATCTTTAAAAAGAAAAGAAGAAAAGGCTACCAGAAAATGAACGGTCACCGCCAGCAATTCACTAAGATTGAAATTACCGGCATTACATTATAATTAAGGTTAAACCATAAAGCTGTAACAGCTTAGTAAAAACATTATTTAAAAATGGCACACAAAAAAGGTGCGGGTAGTTCCAAGAACGGCCGCGAATCGCATAGCAAACG